>JAVBUI010000113.1:0-3615 GCA_031555495.1 Victivallaceae bacterium
TGGGCATATCCTGAGCGTCCGGCGCGAAAATTCCACCATCGACCGCAAGCGCGAGGCGGAGTTCCGCGAACATTGGGCCGGGTTGGGCGAGAGCAACTGGGGCTTCGATTCGTCCCGTCCCGGAGACCTTGAACGCCTCAAACGGAACGTCGACGCCAAGTCGATGACCCACTCGCAATTCGCGATCAAGCGGGCCGGATTCAACAAAACGGAGGAGTCCAACGGCGAAAGCGCGATCCGTTATTTCACGGCGGCGATCAGAGAGGAGAGCCTCTACCTCCTCGACGAGCCCGAAAACAGCCTGTCGCCCGCCCGCCAGCTCGAACTGGTCGATTTCCTTGAAAACTCGGTGCGCGGCGTCGACGATCAATTCATCATCGCGACCCATTCGCCGCTGCTGCTCTCGATCGAAGGGGCCAGAATCTACAACCTCGACGCCGATCCGGTCTGCGAAGCCGATTGGCACGAGTTGGAAAATCCGCGCATTTACTTCGAATTTTTCATGCGCCACCGTAATCTGTTTGGGGTTTGATTACCTGCTTTCTCCGGGTGATTTGCCGTAACGGCGGCGAAAGGCGCGGCAGAAGCTGCCGCAGGAGGCGAAGCCGCAGAGAGAGGCCGCTTCCTTGACCGGAATCAGGCTGTTGCGGAGGAGGTTGAGCGCTTTTTCCATCTGCATTTCGATCAGGAGCTCGCCGGGGGAGGCGCCGAAGGCGCGGGTGAATTCGCGGATGAAGTGGGCGTAGCTCATTCCCGCGACCGAAGCGAGGTCCGCCACCGTGATGCCCCGGGCGAAGTCGGAGAGCGCCCGGCGGCGGGCGGCGAGCAATCCCGGTGACGCTTCGACCGGCTCCGTTTCGCGGGCGAATTCGTCGAAGAGCTCAAGCATGAAGCGGTAGCTTGCCACCGACATTTCAACGGGATCGATCCCGCCTTCGGGCCACGCGAGCATGGTCCGGGCGGTGGCGAGGCTCCGCGAGCCGGGACGGTAACGGAGCACCGGCCCATTGCGGGTGATCACCTCGCGCCCCAGCCGCAGCGCTTCACTCCCTCGCAGGATCATGAAGACGAACTCCCACTCTTTCGCTTCCCGCGCGACGCGGTACAAGTGATTGTGCGGCACCTCGACGAGCATTGCTTCGCCGGGATTGATCCGGTGTTTTTCCTGTTCGAAGCGGAGCGCCCCTGCGCCGCCGGTGGTGTACTGCCAGAGGATGAAGCCCTGGTCGGCGCGTTTGAGCCCGTCCCAGGCGTAGTCGGCGCCGCGGCGGAGCTCGCGCCCGGTCATCGTCGTCAGCGCGCCCAGCCGGACTCCGGCGCGGCGGTAGTGGAAGTGGCGGAGAAACGGTTCTTCGCCGGAAAAATCGTCGTTCAGCATAATTTGCACATGGTTTGCGATTTTTTGATGATTGCAAAGCGGCTTTTTTCGATTATTCTTAATAGAGTATCGAAGTCGTCGAAACGCAAATCAAAAGGAGGCAGGACATGACGAAAAATCTCAAAATCGCTTTCATCGGAGCGGGAAGCCTCGGCTTTACCCGCCGTCTGACCCAGGACTTGCTCGCGGTGCCGGAATTTGGCTCCACCCATTTTTCGCTGCATGACATCAATGAGCACAATTTGTCCATGGTGCGGCAGATCATCGAGCGCGACATCAAAGCCAATAATCTCCCGGCCAAAGTCACCGGTTCCCCCGACCGCCGCGAGGCGCTCAAAGACGCCGACTACGTTGTCTGCTGCGTCCGGCAGGGCGGGCTCGACGCCTTCCGGCACGATGTCGAAATCCCGCTCAAGTATGGCGTCGACCAGTGTGTCGGAGACACCCTCGGGCCCGGCGGCATTCTCTACGGACAGCGGACGATCGCGGCGCTGCTCGATTTCTGCCGGGACATCCGCGAGGCGGCAAAACCGGGGGCGCTGCTTCTCAATTACTCCAATCCCAATGCGATGGTGACCTGGGCCTGCAACCGCTATGGCAAAGTGCCGACGGTCGGGCTCTGCCACGGCGTTCAGCACGGCGCGCGGCAGATCGCCGACGCGCTGAAGATTCCCTTCGATCAATTCGACTACAAGTGCGTCGGCATCAACCACCAGACCTGGTACGTCGAAGTCCGGCGTTCGGGCGAAATCGTGCCGCAGCAGGAGATCTATGCCGCGCTGGCGGCCGATCCGGTTTTGCGGAAGACCGAAAAAGTCCGGCTCGATATGTTCAAGCGCTTCGGCTGTTATTCGACCGAGTCCAACGGACACTTGTCGGAATATCTGCCCTTTTACCGCAAGCGTCCGTCCGAAATCCTCGACTGGATCGACCTTGAATCCGCCTGGATCAACGGCGCAACCGGCGGCTATCTCCGGGTTTGCACCGAGGAGCGCAACTGGTTCGAGTACGAATTTCCCGAAATCCTGAAAAAAGCCCCCGCCGTCTTTGGCGACCGTTCGCACGAGCACGGCTCCTTCATCATCGAAGGGCTCGAAACCGGGCGGATTTATCGGGGGCACTTCAACGTGGTCAACCGCAACCATGTCACCAACCTCCCCAACGGCTGCATCGTCGAAATTCCCGGCTACGTCGACCGCAACGGCTTCAATATGCCGGTCTACGGCGACCTCCCGCTTGGCTGCGCCGCGATCTGCGCCGCGAGCGTCCGCGTTCAGGAGCTCGCGGTCGAAGCCGCCGTTCACGGCGATCCGGAATTATTGAAACAGGCGCTGCTGCTCGATCCCCTGACCGGCGCGGTTTGCACCCCGCCCGAAGTCTGGCAGCTGGCCGACGAAATGCTGGTCGCCGAAGCCGAATGGCTGCCGCAGTACCGTGACTATATCCCGCAGGCGAAGCGGAACCTGGCCGAGAATTACCGGAAGCCGACCGCGCCGCCGGTCAACCCGGCGACGAGGCTGCCGCTCCGCGACACCGAGACCATCGTCCGGCTTCGCCGCGAAGCCGAAGCGAAGGCGGCGGCGGAAAAAGCCAAAGTGGAATATAACCCCGATAAGCGGGTTTGAGCGTTGCCGGGTTTGCCGCATCGACAATCGGTTTGGCAATTTCGGTATTCCGTGTAATTGTTGCTTCGGGAGAGTGGATTTTTCGGAAACGGGAGTTACGTTATGACAGTCATTGTATAACGTAATAAGTGGGAAAAATATATGAAAAAACTTTTTATCGGCCTCGATTTCGGCACCGACAGCGTCCGGGCGCTGCTGGTCGACGAAACCGGATGTGAACTGGCGAGCTCGGTCCACTGTTATACGCGCTGGGCGGGGGGGCTCTATTGCGACGCCGTCAAGTCGCAGTTCCGGCAGCACCCGCTGGATTATCTTGAAGGTGCCGAAGTTGTCATCAAGGGGGTCCTTCGCGGCGTCGACGCAAGCATGGTCGCAGGGATCGGGATCGATACCACCGGCTCCACGCCCTGCGTGACCGACGGCGACGGCACGCCGCTTGCGCTGCTGCCGGAGTTCGCCGACAACCCCGCCGCGATGTTTTACCTCTGGAAAGACCACACCTCGGTCGGCGAAGCCGCCGAGATCAACCGCCTCGCCAAGAGCTGGGGCGGCATCGATTACACGATGTACGAGGGCGGCGTTTATTCCGCCGAGTGGTTCTGGAGCAAGCTC
>JAVBUI010000296.1:0-7891 GCA_031555495.1 Victivallaceae bacterium
TAGCTTCGCTCGCGTGGATCGCGAGCGACCAGCGTTTCGCCGCTGGACCGCGCCCCCGTACGACGGGGAGCGGGATTCCGCCTGGCGGCGGTTTTTTTGTTTTTTTATTTTTTTATTTGGCGGCTAGGGCGCGGTTGATGCGTTCACGAAGTTGCAGCAGCCAATCCGCGCTCCTCGGGTACTCCACCATCTTAATTTCATAATCCAGTCCCTCATGAATCATCTTCTTCACCGCCTCACGCCCCACTTTCTTCTCCAACGTCCGCAACGCACGCAAATCCTGGATCGCATCAAAGAAAACCTCGTGCCGCAACGAATCCCCCGCCGTCCCGTCCGGATTCGGATACACAATAAACGCATCCCCCGCCGGCACCCAGTTCCCCGCACACGTGTCCGTAAACGGATTCACGTGCTCAATCGACAGCAAGGAATTGTAAAAGTTGAAACCCCACTGCAAAAAGCCCTTGACGTCATACAAATAAAACATCACCCCCATCACCCGGTTCCGCGCCGAACTCATCGCCATAAAACGATTCGGCACCCGGTCCTCCTGCCCCACACAGTAGTACGTCCACAACTCCTTGACATTGCCCACAAACGGCTCGATGTGATTGTTCGACGGCACCGGAATCTTCACCAGATTGCGCTTCGCAAATTCATAGCTCGATAGCGCCTCCAACGTCGGAAAGCCTTCGATCACCGACTCCAGCAGCTTCGCCGCCTTGCGGTAGGATTCCAGATTCTCCTCGGTCGGCTCGTCCGAGGTCGAAAAGAAGACGTTCTTCTCCAGCTTGTACTTGCGGAACAACGCCAGCAACTGCGGCATCAGCTGTTTCAGGAAATCCGCGTAATCCGGCGAATCAGAAGGCACGTCCCAGCCGAAAATCCGCTGCTCCTTGCCGTTGACCATCGCCATCACCTTCGGCGTCGCTTTGGCCCCCCACTGGGTAAAGGCATGGCTCATCGAGAAATGAGTGATCCCGCACTCCAAAGCCAATTTCAAATAACGCTCCAGGCGCGAAAAGTCGAAGGTGTACTTTTTGCCCTTCTTCGAAACGATCAAGAGCTGCGTCGTCAGCCGTTCGCCCCCCGGGCAGGTGTCCAGGGGCGGCGTCCAGAGCGGCGTCAGCAAGGTATTGAGCCCGTGCCCCACCCCATTGCGGATGAAGTTGCCGATCACCCGCCAATGCTCCTCGCTCCAGACGTCGATCCCGTAACAGTGCGCGAGGCCGTCGACGTGGAACCATTCGTAACGAATGAGTTTCTGCTTTTCCAGCTTGAACGGCAGGACTTCGAGCGTGAAAACCGCCTCGACCGATTCGCCGGAGGCGAATTTCCGGTCGTTTCCGGCGTTGCGGATGATCAGTTTCACCGGATATTTGCCCGCCCGGCAGTCCTCCGGGATGCGCACCGTCACCCACAGCGCATGGAATTGCCCGCCCGGAATCCGGAAACAGCGGTCGGCCCCCAATGAACGCAGATAGTCCGGATAAAGCCCCGGCGTCTGCCGGAGATAGTACGGCTCGGCCACGATCGCCGGGACCGTCACCGGAACCGACTGGACCACACGGACTTCGACCGGCAGCTTCGAATCGGTTTCGACTCCGAGCGTTATCTGCTCGCAAAAAGACCGCCCCCCCGCATCCGCAAGCCCTTCGCTGCGGATCGCGAGCTGGAACGAAAAGACCTCGCCTTTGGCGGCGGAGGCGCGTTCGAACGGCGTGGCGGCAAGCTCAACGTCGGAGAATACTTTTTCCAGCGAACTGATCAAACGGGTGGTGAGCTTCATGGTCTTTTCCTTCTGCTTGGGATTTTAAGATTATGGAAAATATAATCCTGATGCATCGCATTTCCAGTCAAAAAGAGCTTTTTTCAGCAAACTGCTTGACATCCGCCGAAAAGACGGTATCTTTCGGCAGTTAAAATGGAGTTTTGCATGAATCAAATGTTTCGCCTCGACGGAAAAACCGCGCTGGTCACCGGCGCGGCTTACGGGATCGGTTTCGCCATCGCTTGCGCCCTCGCCGGGGCGGGAGCCCGGATCGCCTTCAACTGCCGCGGCCGCGAGCACCTCGAGCGTGCGCTCGCGGACTACCGGGCGGCGGGGATCGAAGCGCACGGCTTCCTCTGCGACGTAACCGACGAATCCGCCGTCGCGGCAATGACAGAGGAGCTTGGCGGGGTTGATATTCTGGTCAACAACGCCGGAATCATCCGGCGCGTGCCGATGCACGAGATGAGCGCCGCCGAATTCCGCGAGGTGATCGACATCGACCTCGTGGGCGCTTTCATCGCCGCCAAGGCGGTGCTGCCGGGGATGATGGCGAAGCGGGCCGGAAAAATCATCAACATCTGCTCAATGATGAGCGAACTCGGCCGCGAGACCGTCAGCGCCTACGCCGCCGCCAAGGGCGGGCTCAAAATGCTGACCCGCAACATCGCCTCCGAATACGGATCGTACAACATCCAGTGCAACGGCCTCGGCCCCGGCTACATCGCCACGCCGCAGACCGCGCCGCTCCGCGAAAAAGCGCCGGACGGCTCCAGACACCCCTTCGACCGTTTCATCACCGCAAAAACCCCGGCGGGCCGCTGGGGCACCCCGGACGACCTTGCGGGCCCGGCAATCTTCCTCGCCTCCTCCGCCTCGGACTTCATCAACGGCCAGATCCTCTACGCCGACGGCGGCATCCTGAGCTACATCGGCAGACAACCATGATATTTTTGAATTAATGTAAAATATCATTGACATTCAGCCACTATTGTGCTAGTTTAAACAGACAATATAGAATGGAGGTGACGATCATGGCGAAACATATCCCGGCACTGTTCCCAAAGACGCTTGAAGTACTCCGGGAGTTCGGCGAGAATTTGCGGCTGGCGCGTTTGCGGCGCAACGTCACGTCCGCGCTCCAGGCGGAACGGGCCGGAATCAGCCGCGCAACGCTGTCGCAGATCGAAAAAGGCTCCCCCTCCGTCTCGCTTGCGAGCTATATGCAAGTGCTGGTCTCGCTCGGCCTGGAAAAAGATCTGCTCAATGTTGCCGCCGATGACGAACTCGGCCGGAAACTGCAAGACGCGGGGCTCTCCGTGCGAAAACGGGTCATCAGGCGGAAAGCAAAATAATCATGGAACGAAAAATCGTCTCCGTCTACAGCGACTTTCATCCCGACAGCGCTCCCCGTTTGATGGGAGAATTGCGGATTCAGATGGTCCGCCGGAAAGAGGTTTTCGCTTTTGAGTTCGATTCGGCCTGGCTGCGGTCAAATGAGGCCAGAATCCTCGATCCCGATCTTCAGTTGTACGCCGGTCCGCAATATTCCGATGGAGACAAGAATACCTTCGGGCTTTTCCTCGATTCCTCTCCCGACCGCTGGGGGCGGCAGCTGATGCGCCGCCGCGAAGCGATCCGGTCGCGCAAAGAGGGCCGTCCGCCGCTCCCGCTGCAGGAATCCGATTATCTGCTGGGCGTTTTCGACGAAACCCGGATGGGAGCAATCCGCTTCAAATTTCCCGCGGACGGGGATTTTGTCAACAACGATCGCGCCATGGCGGCTCCACCTTGGACCGGCCTGCGGGAATTGGAAAGCGCCTGCCGCAATTATGAGGACGAGTCGCAGTCCGACGACGAACGCGAGAAATGGCTGGCAATGCTGATCGCTCCGGGCTCCTCGCTGGGCGGAGCGCGCCCGAAGGCGAACGTGCTCGATCCCGCAGGCAGTCTCTGGATCGCCAAGTTCCCGAGCAGAGCGGATTCCGCCGATACCGGCGCCTGGGAAATGGTCGTCCATCAACTGGCGCGGCAAACAGGCCTCCGGCTCCCGGAGTGCCGCCTGGAGAAATTTTCCCGAAACGGCTCAACCTTCCTGACCCGGCGTTTCGACCGCGACGGCCGCCGCCGCATCCATTTCGCCTCGGCGATGACGCTGCTCGGCAAGACCGACGGGACGGATTACCGGGATGGAGCAAGCTACCTTGATCTGGCCGAATTCATCATGCAGTACGGGGCGCAACCGGACGTCGACCTGCGGGAGCTCTGGCAAAGAATCGTTTTCAACATCGCGGTAAAAAACACCGATGATCACCTCCGTAACCACGGCTTCCTCCTGACGCCGCACGGCTGGACGCTCTCTCCCGCCTACGATATCAACCCCAATCCGGATGGCGTCGGACTCTCACTCAATATTTCGGAAAACGACAACACGCTTGATTTCAGCCTCGCGCAGGAGGTCGCGCCGCTCTTCCGCATTTCCGCCGCCGCCGCCGGAGCATTCATCCGGCAAACCCGCGAATACGTCAGGCATTGGCGGGAGGTCGCCGACGGTTGCGGCCTCACCCCTTCCGCCCGGGACGACATGGCGCGGGCATTCAGCTGATTTCGCCGAAGAGCGAAACCGCGCCCGCGCGGGTGATCTTGACTTTGACCAGGTCGCCGATTGCAAGGCCCGGGGTCGGGACGAAGTTGACGGTGCGGTTGCCGCCGGTGCGGCCGGTCCAGCGCTCAAGGTTGCGGCGGCTGACGCCTTCGACCAGGACGGTTTCGGTGTGCCCGACAAGGTTGCGGATGTTGCGCTGGGCGCGCGCCGCGAGGTCCTCGAGGAGAAGTTGGTTGCGCTCTTCCTTGATGCCCTGCTCCACGCTGTCGGCGAGCTCCGAGCCCTTGGTGCCGGGGCGCGGCGAGTATTTGAAAATGAAGGCGTTGTCGAAGCCGACCTCCTCCATCAGTTCGCGGGTCAGATTGAAATCCCCGTCGCTTTCGCCGGGGAAGCCGACGATCACGTCGGTCGAGAAGGTCAATTCCGGCATCGCCGCCTTGAGTTTGGCGACGATTTCGCGGTAGGCCCCGGCGGTGTACTGGCGGTTCATCGCCGCAAGGATCCGATCGGAGCCGGACTGGAGCGGCAAGTGGATATTGCGGCAGACCTTGGGGTTGTCGCGGATCGTTTCGATCAATTTGTCGTTGAAATAAGTGACGTAGGGCGAAGTGAAACGGATCCGCTCGATGCCGTCGATTTTCGCGAGTTCGGACAAAAGGCCGGCGAAGGGCGAATGCCCCGGCGCGGGGGGACGCACGTCGCCCCCGAGCCCGTAGGCGGCGACGTTCTGGCCGAGGAGCAGAATCTCCTTCACCCCCGCCGCCGCGAGTTCGCGCGCCTCGGCGAGCACGTCGGAAATCTCACGGCTGATTTCGCGGCCGCGGACGTAGGGAACGATGCAGTAACTGCAAAAACGGTTGCAGCCCCGGGTAATCGCGATCTGGGCGCAGCAGGCGGCCTCGCCGAGGTGATGGGCGCCCATCGAGGTCAAAACCGCTTCGCTCTCGCCGACTTCGGCGATCCGGCGCTTTTCGGCGGCGAGGCTCTCGATCAATTCGGGGAGCGTATGCAGCTGCCCGGTGCCGAGCACGAGATCGAGGTGCGGCAGCTGATCGAGGAGCTCCTCCCCCCGCCGCTGCGCCATGCATCCCAGGACGCCGATGATCAAACCGGGGTTCTTTGCCTTCAATTTCTTCATGAAGCCGAGCTTGCCGATCGCCTTGCGTTCGGCTTGATCGCGGACGCTGCAAGTGTTGAACAAGAGCACGTCGGCGGCGTCTTCACTGTCGGACAACTGATGGCCTCGCGCAGCCAGCATCCCGGCGAGCGCTTCGGAGTCGCGCTCGTTCATCTGGCAGCCGTAGGTTTTGATGTAAACTTTCATGGTACTCTCAAAGCAGCGTCAGGTTGTCGCGGTGAACCACTTCCGCGTCGGAGGTATGGCCGATGACCTTCGCCAGCTTCGAGCTGTGAAGGCCCTTGATCAAATCGCATTCGGCGCTGGTATAGTTGGCCAGGCCGCGGGCGACGGCAACTCCGGCGGGGTCGAGGATGTCGACCGAATTGCCGCGCTTGAAGCTGCCGCGGACCTCCGTCACGCCGGAGGGAAGCAAGCTCCCGCCGTTGTTTCTGAGCGCTTTGGCGGCTCCGGCGTCGACGACCAACGCCCCCGCGGGAGCGGCGAAATAACGCAGATGCCGTTTGTTCCACGGCACCCGGCGCGGGCCGGGGATGAAGAGGGTACCGACGTCTTCGCCGTCGAGAATCTTTTTGACGATGTCCTCTTCGCGTCCGTCGGCGATCCAGAGGTATTCTCCGGCGGAGGTCACGAGCTCGGCGGCTTTGAGTTTGGAGGACATGCCGCCGATGGAGAATTCGGCGTTGTCGGTGCCGCCGGCCATGTCTTTCACAGCCTGGTCGAGCTTGGAAACCACCGAAATGCGTTTCCCCAGTTTGCCGTCGACGCGCTCGCGCAAGCCCTGCTCGGTGGTGAGGATGACGGTCAACTGCGAGCCGGTGATGGTGCCGAGCATCCCGGCGAGAGAGTCGTTGTCGCCGAATTTGAGTTCGTCGATCGAGACCGAGTCGTTTTCATTGATGATCGGCAGGACGTCGTCGTCCCAGAGCGCGTTGATGCAGTTCATCACATTGAGATAACGTTCGCGCGACTTGAAGTCGGAGGTATTGAGCAGCAATTGCGCCGACTTGAAGCCGTGCTTGCGGCACTCCGCTTCGTAAATCGCCATCAGCTTGCACTGCCCGATCGCCGCCAGCGCCTGGACGCGGGAGAGCTCCCGGGGCCGCTTGAGGAGGCCGAGCTCCTGCATTCCCATCCCGACCGCGCCGGAGGTGACCAGCAATACCCGGCAGCCGCGTTTGCGGATTTCGGCGATGCCCCCGACCAGCCGGGCGATCTGGCCGTGGTCGGACAGCAGCCTCGTTCCGGCCTTGACGATGACCTGCCGGCAACGGCCGATCAATTCTTTCCTGATCGCCACCTGATCCATATCGAAATATCCTTAGCGTAAATTGAAGTAACCGATGAGGCCGTCTTCCGGCGGCTATTTATTTAATATACATGCGACGGCGGCGGCTTGCAAGCTTGCATTTCTTTGAAATGGGGAATACATTAATGTCAAGATTATTTCAACCATTGGAGCCTTGCCTGCTATGCCGAGAAAAGAATTTCTGCCGTTCACCCGCCCCGCGATCATCGAATCGGACATCGAAGAAGTCGTCAAGGTCCTGCGTTCCGGCTGGATCACCAACGGTCCCAAAAACGCCGAGCTCGAAAACCGCCTCTGCGAACTCACCGGAGCCGGTCACGCGGTCGCCCTCGCCTCGGCGACGGCGGCGATGCATCTCCTGATGAAAATCTTCAAGATCGGCCCCGGCGACGAGGTGGTCACCCCGTCGATGACCTGGGTTTCGATCGTCAACATGATCGTCCTCGCCGGAGCCACCCCGGTTTTCGCCGAAATCGACCGCGAAACGATGCTCGTCACCCCCGAATCGGTCAAAGCGGTGATCACCCCCCGCACCAAACTGATCATCCCCGTCCACTTCGCGGGCGCCCCGGTCGACCTCGACGGGCTCCGCATCGCCGCCAACGGCATTCCGATCATCGAAGACGCGGCCCACGCGCTCGGCACCTACTACAAGGGCCGCCACGTCGGCAGCACCAACAGCGCGATTTATTCGTTCCACGCGATCAAGAACATCACCACCGGTGAAGGCGGCGCCTTCGCCACACAGGATGAAAAACTCGCCAATGCCATGCGCCGCTGGAAGTTCCACGGCATCGGCGTCGACGCCTTCGACCGCGAAAACCGCGGCCGCTCGCCCCAGGCCGAAGTGATCGAGCCCGGCTTCAAGTACAATCTGACCGACATCCAGGCCGCGCTCGGCGTGAGCCAGCTCGAACGCATCGCCAACATCAACCTCAAGCGCCGCGAGCTTGCGATGCGCTACCGCGCCCGCCTCGCCGGAATTTCCGAAATCCGCCCGCTCTCCGACCCGGCCGGCTACGATTTCATCCACGCCTGGCATCTCTTCATCGTCCGGGTCGACACGGA
>JAVBUI010000221.1:0-3705 GCA_031555495.1 Victivallaceae bacterium
TTTCGGTCACTTTCCGGGCGTGGCCGAGGTCGAAGCCGTACTTACGCCCGATCCCCTCCGACGCCGCGATGATATCGTCGTGAAAAGGGTCCACTCCGCCGGGCCCGGCCTTGCGGATCAGCTCCGAAAGCAGCGCCGAACGGGTCGTTGTGGTCGGATTGATCAATTCGCCGCAGGTGAATTCTTTGCGGAAATAAGTGATGATGCTTCCGCAGGGCGCGAGGCTGAGGGCGAGGTGGTCGGGAATGTTGAGCTTCCCCGCGATTTTCTCGGGATCGAGGCGCATCGCGTTCTCGGCGAGCTTCGCGGCGTCGGCGATCGGGAGGCGCACCACGCCGGAGACTTGATTGTATTTCTCCTGCCGGACCAGCAGCCGGACCCCGGCGCCGATGCCGACCAGGCTCAGGGGTTTGTCGGGACGGAGCCGGACGCAGTCGCGGATGCGCTGCTCGATGGCGCTCGAATAAAGGATGTCGACGATCTCGTCGGCGTTGATCGCGCTGCGGCCGAATTCGTCGAAAAAGCGGATCGTGCCAAGCGGCACCGCTTCACAGAAGCGCAGGAGGCCGCCCTCGAAGTAAATGACGATCAACGAGCCCGTGCCGACCACAAAGGCGATGCCGGCCAACTGATCGAAGTCACAGCTTTTGCGCAATTCCTCGCGGATGGCGAGGAAGGTGATCCTCGCCTCCTCCTGGGTTTCGAGGATTTCGATCTCGAGCCCGGACTCGTTGCGGACGCGGTTGATCACGAGCTCGCGGTTGAACGCCTCGCGCATCGCGCTGGTCGCGACCACCCGGCAGCGGGCGGCGCCGTATTCGGAGAGCTTGCGCGCAAAGTCGCGCATCACCTCGGAGAGCAGTGTGATATTCTCCGACGAAACCGTCCCCTTGCGGAAGACGTCGTAACCGAGGTTGACCGGACGGCTGAGGCTCTCGAGGAGCGCCGGTTCGCCGCCTGAGCCGACTTCGAAAACGTCCAGCCGGACCGAATGCGATCCGACGTCGATGATCCCGGCCTGAAAAACTTTTGCCGATTTAGAACTCATGAGGAAACCCCCGCCGATATTGATAATCAAAACTATAATCTGTTTTGCCGTTCTTTGCAAGGAGCCGGATCGTTTTCTCACGCAATTTG
Organism: Victivallaceae bacterium; assembly: GCA_031555495.1. Taxonomy (GTDB): domain Bacteria; phylum Verrucomicrobiota; class Lentisphaeria; order Victivallales; family Victivallaceae; genus JAVBUI01. The sequence goes on from JAVBUI010000221.1 coordinate 1,138, forward strand.
AATAATTCACTTGCAATCACTTTGATTCGCCATTACCTTAACCGGGTCAATTTATGAAAGGATCACTTCATGCGTTATTTGCCGATGTTGTTGACGGGACTTTTGCTCGGGACCGGAGCTTTGTTCGCGGCTCCTCCCGGAGAGCGCGAAATTCTCTCTTTTGAAACGCCGGAGGAACTGGCGAAAATCAGCGTGTCGGAGGGGAGTTCATTCCGCTTTTCACCCCGGCACCGCCTCGCGGGCAAACAGTCGCTCGAATGGACCTTCGCCCCCGGCGGCACGCTCACGATCAGGCTTGAAAAATTCTACCTCGACAACGCCGTCGTCAGCGCCGAATACGGCAACCCGGCGCTGATGCTCGCGGCGCTCCACCTCTACAACGAAAAAGCCCTCCCCGGCAAAGAACTGAAGGTCGAATTCGGACGAAGCGCCAACGCCGGAGCCGATTGCTCCTTTGAGGTCAAGCTCAATTTCACCGGCTGGCGCACCGGCTGGGTCGGCTACAGCCGCGATATGAAAGGAACTCCTCACCCCAAAATGGATTTCATCCGATTCACCGCCCCCGACGAAGCGGGGAAACTCTATTTCGACGACCTCATCCCCGCCGTGGTCCTCGACGTGCGCCACCAGGAGCCAGACGACCAGTTCCCCTTCATCGACGCCAAGGCGGAGTTCAACCCCAAGGAAACCAATGGCTCCCCGTGGCTGACGCGCCACCTCAAAGTCGACGTGGCCTCCCAACTCACACCGGAAGAGATCAAAGGCTTCCGCACCATCGAGAGCCACCTCGAGGAAGACTTCCGGGGCGAAAAGCCAAAGCCGGTCACCGCCGCCCAGGCCCCCGCGGTGCTGGAAAAACTCCGCAAGGAGTTCGCCTCGACCGGCATCGCCGAGAGCCCGGATGGCCTCATCACCGGCCGACCGATTCACTTCACCATCAATCCGCGCGTCCTGAAAGACGTCCGCGACGGCGACAAGTACAAAGCCGACTACGTTCCCGCCCGCGAATACGGCACCGTGATGCTGCGTCTCGCCCAATCCTACCGCAACGCCAAAGACCCGGCCTTCAAGGCCGAAGTCGGGCGTTATTATCTCCTGATGGTCCGCAACCTCTTCGACCAGGGCTACGTCTACGGCAGCAACATGGGCGGACGGATGATCGCGGGTTACAGCACGCGCGAGATATTCGGCTCGCTGATGCTGATGCGCGACTTCCTCGGCGAAAACAAGCTGCGCGAAACCGCGTTTCAAATGGCGCTCTGGCATTTCGACCTCAATATGATGCTCGATGAAAAATTCTTTTTGCTCCCCAACGCCGATTATTTCAACATCAACATGCGTTCGGTGCTGATTTCGATCATGCTCTTGCCCGATTCGCCGGAGAAGGCGGCGCGGTTGCGCGCCTTCAGCAAATTCGCCTCGCGCAACATCGGCTGGAACACCCCCGGCTGGCTCGGCGGCTTCAAACCGGACGGGACCGTCTTCCACCACTGGGGGCATTACCCGGCGTATATTTTCGGCGCCATGGGCGGCGCGTCGTCGCTTCTTTATAACCTCTCCGGGACGCCTTACGCCCTCTCGCCCGAGGCAGTGGCCACCCTCAAGCGATCAGTCCTCGCCGCCGATCTTTACCTCAACGGCAACACCGCAATCGCGCTCCACGGCCGCCGTCCCTTCCGCGAGCTCGGGAGCGCGACCATCGCGCACTGCGCCAAACAATTCGCCAAGGCGGGCGACGCCGAAATGGCGGCGCTCTACAAACGCACCGGCGGCCCCCACGCCCTCGCCGACAAACGCTTCGCCGACATCAAGCCCGCCCCGGTTCCCGAAGGACATTGGAGCTTCAACTACGGCGGCTTCGGCATTCACCGTGTCGGCGGCAAAATGGTGACGTTTAAAACCCACAACCATTACGTCTGGGCCTACGAAAAATACACCGGAGAAAACTGTTACGGCCGTTACCTGAGCTACGGCACCATCGAAATCACTCCCGCCGCCGGGCCGAAAGCCGCCGGACACGTCGCTGAAGGCTGGGACTGGAACCGGATGCCGGGCGCGACCGCGCTCTACCGTCCGTGGGACGTGCTCGAAGCGCCGCCGGAGAAACGCATCGACATGCCGACCATCGTCGGCAACCGGGTCAACGGCGTGAGCCAGCTCGAGAACCGTTACGGCATGATGGGCTCGATCCTCACCGAACGCAACGAGCCGCCGCGTTTCGACCCGACCTTCCGGGCGGTCAAGAGCGCCTTCGCCTTCGACAACCGGATCATTGCGCTGGGGAGCTCGATCACCTCGCAGTCCCCCTACCCGGTGGAAACAACGCTCTTCCAGTACGCCGGAAAAGAGCAAAAAACGCAAAACGGCCTCCTCGTAGACGCCGATAACAACGCCTATTTCGTCAACGGCAAGCCATCCGTACGCAGCGGCGTACAGGAGTCACGCGACCAGTCGACGCTGAAACCGGTTTCAGGCGAATTCACGGTCGGCTGGATCGACCACGGCGTCAAACCGCAGAATGCGTCATACGAATATCTGATCATGCTCGACATGAAAAGCGCCGAAGCC
>JAVBUI010000300.1:0-2828 GCA_031555495.1 Victivallaceae bacterium
CCTGATACTCTTCGAGGCTGATAAAAAATGCCAAGCTCGCCGGATCGGTAAATTTTGCGGTCAGCACATCGACGCCCTGCAGCATCGAAGCTTCGTCTTTGCCCCCCAAAAAAACAACGCCCGATTTCCAATCGAGCGCCTGGGGCATCACCCGGACCTCATATCCCTTCTGGATCTGATCGACCGCCCAGTTCGCATTGAGCCGCCGAAGCAGCATGTTGCTGTTGCTGCGCCCGAAGAGGATCATCGGAAGGCCGCTTTTGAGCGCCGCATCGGGTTCCATGACCGGGAAACGGACGCTCCATTTCTTCTCCAGCGCCTGTTGAAGCTTTTCTTCCAGCCCGACGAATTCCCCCGCGTCGGCTTTGACGATCACCGCGATGGGCTTGCCGTCTTTGGCCAGCGCGAGTTCGCGCTTGACGGCGTACGGCTTGAAATCGGCTCCGAAGGGCTCGGTTTTGATCCGCTCGAGGGTGCCGGGAGCGCGCTTCGCCCCTGATTGCGCAGCGCGTTTGACGGTTACCGGCGCGCCGGAGAAGAGCGACTGGATTTCGGCGGGCGTCAAGATCGCTTCGTAGAGCGCGACGTCATCGATCCGCCCTTCGAAGCAGCTGTCGTCGAAAGCCGCGCCGTTGCCGAGAAAAAGCTCCGGACTGGGGGCGAAAGGCTGCTTGAGCTTGCGCGCCCCGGCCGCCTTGCCGTCCAGGTAAAAAGTGAGTTCGCCGTCCTTGCCGGTCACGGTCAGCATGTGCCACGAACCGGTGGGGAGCTCAAGCGGAGTCGAATACTCCTTGTCGGCGTTGGCAAGATTCTGGAAGTAAAAGCGCTTATTGCTCGAAGTGTAGCCCAGCCGCCAGCTTTTGTTGAAACTGCCGAAGAAGAACGGCTTCTCCGACACGGAAGCGGCCTTGAACCAGAGATTGAAGGTGAAGCCCTTGCCGAATTCATAAGGCTCTTTGCCGAGCGGCTTGAGCCAGACCAGCCCCCGGTTGATTTCGACGCTGGTCTTCGAGCGTTTGCTGAGCGCCTCCGGCGTATCGGCGGCAATCAGCGCGGTCTGTTTGGTCTTGGTGTTTTCACGCAGGCGGCCGAAGTTCCCGCCGCCGACCGATGCGAGGTTTTTCTTCAACTCCCCCGCCGGAGCCTCAAAGTCGAAATACATCACCGCATCCGCGCCCCAAAGGCAAAATGCGCCCGACAAAGCCGCCATCGCGGCAATCATTTTTTTCATTTTATTATCTCCTGATAACCTTATTATAATCGAACTGCATGCAAAAATCAAGTCCGGAAAAAAAATCCGGCGCAAAAGCACCGGATTAAATTGCGTTTTCGTCACATCCCGGTCGCGAGGCCGTTGCTGTCGACTTTCGCGTCGGGGCGGAAATGAACGCCGAGGGAGTTGTAGGGAGTCGTGGTTCCGCCATAGGAGAGCGTCTGAATCCCGCGAAGCTTGTCGACGTGACCGTCGACGGCAAGATAGTTCATCTGGCTGCCGTGCGGAAAACGGACGTAGGATTTCCACTCCGCGCCGCTGGCGCCGACGTAGAACATGTACGCTTCCATGGTGAGCACGGTTTTTGAGGGCTTCTTGACCGAACCTGCCCGCACCTGAATGTAATCGCCGGCGGCGCCCGCGTACCAGTCGATGCCGTTGTCGGCGCGGGTTCCGAAATAGGTGTTGCGACCGTAACCGCCGCGCCCGGTGGTGGTGTAGGGAACGGTGGCGAAGTTCAAATCCGTGGCCGGACTCTTGACCGACGGGCAAAGCGGAACCTGGGCATAGCCCTGCGAATACCAGCCGCGCCGCTTCTGCTCAAAAAACATCCGGTTGCCGAGCTGATTGATCCCGTCCTTGGTCCCGGTGGCGTAGGCGGCGAGATTTTCGAACCAGCAGTCATGCGACTCCTTGCGGTTGCGGGTAATCACCAGAAAGTCATTGGAGTCGGCCGAATACATCAATTCATAGGTCCCCAGCTGCTTCAACGTGTTGACGCAGGTAATGGCATGCGCCTTGTCCCGCGCCTTGTTCAAAGCCGGCAGCAGCATGGCGGCCAGGATGGCGATGATCGCAATGACCACCAGAAGCTCGATCAAGGTGAAATTGCGCCGTTTCATCATTGTCATTCTCCTCATTTTCGGTGTTTTTCATTGACCTTATTATAATGAAAACGGCGCAGAAAACAAGCTAAAGAAAAGGATTAAAAAAACCAAACTGATCCGCATGATCCGAATGTTAAAAAATGAGGAATGGCGTCGACAATGAAAAATAATTAAAGGATAGAAAGATATAGATAAAAAAAATGTGATCGTAAATGATTCACAAAATTTTTGAATCGAATACTTCCAATTTGCCGCAGATGGTGAGATTCCGGGCGTTAATTTCCGGTTGCGCGATCCGGCGCAGCAGTTCCTCCATCGCCGTCCGGCCCATCAGCCGCCAGTCGACGCCGACGGTGGGAAAACAGGGAAAATCCGGGTTGACCGCATGTTTACCGTCGATGCCGAGAGTGACGAAATCGTCCTCCAAACGACGACCGGTACGGACTTTCCAGTTTTTCGACGCGGTGTTGAGCCATTCGTCCGAGGTGAAAAAGAACCCGATGCCGGGCTCGTAATCGCAGTCCTGCGGCAACTCAGCGTCGATGAACTCCCCCTTCCCGCCGATGTCGCGCCAGCTGTTGAGGAACAGCCGGGCCCGCTGCCGGTAGATCGGCTTGGGGCTGGAAAAAACCTTGATCTGATGGACACCCCGGTCCTGAAAATAATCGACCGCCGAACGCACCGCGTCAAAGAGATCGATGTTGACCGTCGAAATCAATCCGTTATAA
>JAVBUI010000190.1:0-7830 GCA_031555495.1 Victivallaceae bacterium
CAAAATCGCAATGATCGCGATCACCACCAGCAATTCGATCAGGGTAAATTCTCTTGTTTTTTTCATGCTTTCGCTCCTTAATTTCGTGTGAACCGACGAAATTATAGCCGATTTTGCCGACAAAAGCAAAAGAAAATAAAACAAAGTGGAGAAAAAGTGATTTTTTTGATTTTTTGATATCGGTTTAAAATCTATTTTTCTGCTGGGGTGGCTTGATTTTTATGATTTTCGCTCTCAGTGTGGTAACGGAGTTTGCCGGGCAGGAGAAGGTTCCGGCTCAGGGCCAGCGGATCCTCCAATTTGCGCAGCAATTCGCGGCACATCAACCGCCCCAGCTGCCGCCAGTCGATGCCGATCGACGGAAAGGCGTAAAGCTCCGGCGCCAGGATGTTTTTGCCGTCGATGCTCAGGACCGGATGGTCGGAAGAGAGGTTCCGGCCGGTCGTTTCGGTGTAGTTCTGCATCGCACTCTGGGCGCGCGAATCGGAGGTGAAGAAATAACCCCAGTCGTCGGGATAATTGTAGTCGGCCGGAAAATCGCCGTCGAGAAACAGCACCTTGCCGCCGATCTCCTCCCAGAAGAACTGGAACACCTTGCCGCGCACCCGGAACGCCGGAGCGGTGCTCGAAACGATCATCACATTGCGCACCCCGGCGATGCGCATGAAGTATTCACGGGCCTGGAGCGCCGCGTCGAAGGGATCGAGGTTGAAGAGTGACAGCCTGCCGCCGTAGGAGTTCAACATCAGCATGCCAACCGCCGGACAGGCGCATTCGAAAGAGCTCAAATACCAGTCGTAGGAGTTCAGCAGAAAAAGCCCGTCGTATTCCCGTCCCAGCTCCGTCAGGCGGCTTTGCGAAAAATTGATCGGATGGATCGGAATTTCGTCGAGTTCGAACTCCTTGTCCCGGAGTTCGTCTCGGATGCCGAGCACCGCCGAGCCAAGGAGGCCGGTCGGCTTTTCTGATTTTCCCTCCTCGATGAACGCCAGTTTGCGGGTCGGGGATTTGGTCACCGGCTGCAGCCGCCCGGCGCGGAAGGCGCCGGAGTCGTCGCGCAGCAGCACGCCGAGCGCGGCGAGTTCGTTGAGCGTCCGGTAGGCCGCGCTGTAATTGAGATCGAATTTCGCCGCCAGGCGGCGGATCGACGGCAATTGATCGCCGGGAGGGTAGTCGCCGCTCAGGATTTTGAGCTCGATGTATTCGACCAGCTTGGCGGCGGCCGCTTTGGGAGTGTTCATTTGAGCGCCAGCAGCAGCCCGGCGAGCAGCAGCAGGAGTTCGGCGAGCGCCCCCGTGAGCGTGATCATCTCGGCGCTGACGCCGCCGTAGAGGCGTTCCGAAAGATTGCGCATGCCGTACCCGAGCAGCAGCACCGCTCCCGCTCCCGCCAGCACCGCCGCCGGAAAACGGATGGCGACGAAGAGCGCGATGAAGATCGCGACGATGAACACCTGGCTTTGAACCCCCGCCCGGATCGACAGGAACGGCCGGCCGGTGGCAAGGTCCGGCATCGAGGTCAGGAACCCTTGCGTTGCAAAGGCTAGCGGCAGCAGCGCCGAAAGGTAAATTGTCGCGCCTCCACGATAAAGTGCAAAGAGCGTTCCAAGCTTGAAGAGCTCGATGACCACCAGCGCCAGCACCGGAACCGCTCCCGAAAGGTCGGCGAGGTGCGGCGCGCGGAGCTGCGGAAGCACTCCGGTGAGCGGAACGCGCCGGCTTTTGGCGCTGATCGCGGTCACAAGAAGCATCGTCCCCCGCCCGGAGTCCTTCCATTCGAGGAAGACCGTGACCGTGAGGGCGAAGAGCAGCGCCGCGCCGGGCGGGCCGAAGATCGCGCCGAAGGCCGCGCCGCAGAGTTGAAGCACCAGCGCCGCGGCAAGGCCGAGGACCGGCATTGCGAGCAAGGTCCATTGCGGATCGGTGTCGCCCTGCTTGCCGGCAAGCGCGCCCGGGAGCGGAATGTCGAGCAGCATTTCCCAGGCTGACGAGAATGAGGTGAGGAAGTTGGCTTTTTTCATGATAGTCTCCGATGCGCTTCAGCCATGATTGCGTGGAGCCGGTTGGCGAATTCGTTGCGGGTTTCTCCGGGTTCGGGGCGGACGGCGGGAAGGATTTCCAGCGTCGCGTCGATCCGTTTGCGGCCGATGAGAGAGCCGACGTGGGGCAGGAATTCGAAATCGCCGTACCATGCAATCGGGTAACGGTCAGGCGTTTCGACGTATTTGACCAGGATCGGGAGAACCGGGAACTGCGATTTGACGATCGGCTCGAAGGGCGTCGATTTGAAGGGCAAGATTCCATGCCCGTCGGTACTGGTTCCTTCGGGGAAGACCAGCGTCGAAAGCTTCTCCCGGAGCGTCCAGTCGAGCTCTTCGGCGACTTCGGCGGATTTGGCGCGCGATTCGCGGTCGACCCAGATCGGGAAGTTCAGGCCGACGAACCAGCCCAGGAACGGCCATGATTTGATTTGCACCTTGGGGGCGAAGCGCAGCGGGAAAACCGATGCGGTCACCGGGACGTCGATGTAGCCCAGGTGATTGGAGACGATCATCCCCCCCTCGAACGCCTCCGGATCGCCGATGACTTTGACGCGGATATTGAGAATCCGCGCCGCGCCGCGCGCCCAGGTACGGGTGACCTTGAGGTTGTGGCGGATGCCCGCGGCTTTGCCGCGCAGTTTCCCGGGAAGCGCGATCAGGGCCGTGATCACGAACCAGCCGATCAATAGCGCAATTCTCCAAACAGTACGCAGAAAACGCGTCATAACACCCCTTTCGCTGAAACGGACTTATTATAGCACGCCTTGATGATTTTTTCAATCTCGCTTTCGTAATCATATTGAAACGCGTGTATGATTCTTTTCGCGTCGTAAGATCGCTCAATCGCCGCTCGGCTTAGTCGTGGCCTGTACGGCCGTAGCCGGTCGTCGCCTTTGGCGACTCCGCGGCCCTCAGACGGCGGGCGCCTTCGCTCGCTGTTCCTTGCCCTGCGGGCAATTCCTAAGCTCGCGGGCCCGGCGCTGCGGGCCTTTCAGTCACCCGCTTCGCGGGATGACTGAAGGAAATGATGCGAGTAGCGCGGATCCATTTCCTTGAAGTCGAAGAAAATCAGGAAATCGATGCAGCCGAACTCCCGGTCGAGCGCCGGTTCGCTGGCGATTTGCGCCCCGAGCCGCAAATAACCCTTGATCAGGGGGGGCAGGGGAGGCAAGGCGTTTCCGGCGGCGGAGGGCAGATGGTATTTGGGACAGCTGCGCCCGAAAATCATCGGGCTCAGGTTCCCGCCGATCCGGAAGCGCGTGAACAACCCCCAGCCGGTTTCCGGTTCGCGGCTGTCGATGCTCGCGCAGCCGATCAGATAGCGGAAGCCGCAGCGCCGCTGGAGCGCCGAGAGCCCCGACCACAAGAGCGAAATCACTGATCCGCTGCGGTACTCCGGCGCAACGCAGGAGCGCCCGACTTCGTAAGTGTCGGCGGCGATCCGGTCGAAATTTTTGATCTTGAATTCAGTTTCGGAATAAAATCCAAGCCCCTTCCGGGCCGCTTCGGGCGACTGGATCCGGTAGGTTCCCGCAAGCTTTCCCGCTTCGCGGTCGATGACCAGGAGATGGCTGAACTGGGGGTCGAAGTCGTCGCTGTCGTTCTCCGCGCCGTCGCGCGGGAACATCCGGCCCCGCAGTTGCTGCGCCATGGCGATTTCCCCGGCGTTTTCGGCCAGTTTCACGAGGTAGCGGCCCCGGCGTTCGATCAAAATGGCTCCGTCCGGCATGTTCAGGCTCCGTAAGAACCGGAAAGGTCCGCCGGGACCGCGGCCCCGGCGTTTTCCGGTTTCCGATAGGTCGAAGAAGCGATCAATTGCTTGAGGTGGCCGGAAAATTCCGCCGCGTCGATCGGCAGTTTGACCGCGCGCTCCGCAAGCTGTGAAAGAAGCATCGAATTGCCCAGCTCGAGGCCGCGGATGCCCTCTTCGGCCGGAGCGAGCAAGGGGCTTCCCGTCAGCACCGCGCTGCAGAAATTCTCGATGATGTCGCGGTGGGGGGCCGGATTGGCCGGCGGCACCGGGATTTCGATTTCCCAGACCGGCGGGCGGTCGAACGGCGTCGGCGAGGTCCGGCAGAATTCGGCCGTTTCGACCTCATTGCGCAGGAACGAAAGCTTGCCCCCTTCAAAAACCAGCCTGCCGCGTTCGGCCGTGATTTCCAGGCGGTTGGTGCCGGGCGCCTCGCCGGTCGAGGCGACGAAGACCCCGGTCGCGCCATTGGGGTAGCTCAAAAAGGCGGTGACGTCGTCTTCGACTTCGATTTTATGGTATTTCCCGAACGACATCCTCGCGTAGACTTCGTCCGGCATGCCGAAGAACCACTGCATCAGATCGAGCTGGTGCGGGCACTGGTTGATCAGCACTCCGCCGCCTTCGCCGCGCCAGCTCGCGCGCCAGTCGCCGGAGTCGTAGTAGCTCTGGGAACGGAACCAGTCGGTGATGATCCAGTTGACGCGGCGGATCGCGCCGAGTTCGCCGCCGTCGATCAGCTGTTTGATCTTCTTGTGGGCGGGAATGGTGCGCTGGTTGAACATCGCCGAAACTTTGAGCCCGGGATGGCGCTTGATCGCTTCAACCAGGCGTTCGGCGTCGGCTTTTTCGACCGCGATCGGCTTCTCGACGATGACGTGCTTGCCGAGCTCCATCGCCTGGAGCGCGAGGGGGACGTGGGAGTAATGCGGAACCGCGATCAGCACCGCGTCGACGTCGGCTTCCTTGAAGAAGGTTTCGGTGTCGCTGAATTTGGCGAAAGGCGCGTCGGCGTAACGGGCGAGGACTTGCTCTTTGCGGTCGCAAATGGCGGTCAATTCACAGTTCGATAGTTCGCCGATGCTTTTGACGTGCATCGATCCCATGTTGCCGACGCCGATCAGGCCGATCTTGACTTTTTTCATGATTGAAGCTCCGGATATGAATAATAAGTTTGATAAAGCGCGTTGTCGAAGCGGCCCGTCACCGGCGCATCGGGATGGTCGCGAAACGAGATCAGTTTTTGCCGCAGTTCGCTCACCCGGAGCGAAGCGGTATGCGGAATCGCAATTTCGCGGCGGTCGTCGGGACCGGCGACGATGATATCGGTGATGGCGGCGGCAAGTTGCCGGACGTCGATCAATTTCAGCTCGGTGTCGGTGAAAATTTCAGGCGTTTGGCCGGCGCGCAATTGGGCGCAGAAGGTCGAGACCACCGAGTTGTAGAAGGGGCGCGAGCCGGGGCCGAAGGTGTTGGGGATCAGCAATGAGGTGAAAATTCCGCCGCTCTGCTCCGCCCATTGCGACAATAGCCGCGCGCTTTCGCGTTTGGACGCGTGGTAGGGCGTGTCGCGTCCGATATGGGCGGTCGAGCCCAGGAGTACCCGTCCGCGAAAGCCGGTTCTTTGCAGCGTTTTGATCAGGTCTTGCGTAATGCCGACATTGGTGTTGTAAAGCATTTCGCCGTCTTCGCTCCGGCTGAGTCCGGCGAGGTGGATGATTGCGTCGCAGCTTGTCGCAAATGAGTCATGCAAATGAGCATCGCGCGGCGAATCCACCGGCGAGATTGCCGGATGACAATGAAAAAAACGGTCGAGCGCGCTGCCGATGAAGCCGCCGCGCCCGGTGATTCCCGCAAACATTATACCGCAACTCCGGTCGGAGGCGTCGCCGCCGCGCGGGCGGCCAATTCGGCGTCGACGAAGACCAGTGCTTCGCTGTTTTTGCCCGCCAGTTTCAGCCGGTCGAGCACCTGTTCGGCGCTGCGCTCCTCCTGGACCTGTTCGGCGACGAAGAACTGGAGGAAATTGACCGTCGGGAAGTCCGAGAGCTTCAGCGCCTGCGACATCAGAGCGTGGATGCGCTGGGTGACGGTAAATTCATGACCGAGCGCCAGTTCGAAGGCTTCAGACGGGGTGGCGACCTTGAAAACCGGCTTTTTGATATCGCCGAATTCGATTTTTGCCCCCCGGTTATTGAGATGCTGGTAGAACAAATCGGCGTGGAACCGCTCCTCGTCGGCCTGGGTGCGGAGCCAATGGGCGGCGCCGGGGAATTTGCGGAACTCCATCTCGGCGGCGAGCGCCAGGTAGATGTAGGCGGAGTAGAGTTCGTAAACCATCTGATCGCTCAGGGCGGCGGCCATCTTGTCGTCAATTTTCATCGATACGCTCTCCGGGGGGTTGATACCAATTCGCGATCAGAAAGTGAGTAACTGCTTGCGCTTGCGGCCCCGGGACGCTTCGAACGAACAAGCCGTTATTTCCTGTAGCGGCATGTTCATTCAACGCGCTCCGGCATCCGCAATCACTTCGCATTTACTGACTGTCTGATCGCAAATTGGTATGAGATTGTATTTACTATAGAGCAATTGAGCGAAAAATCAAGCCGCCGGAACATCAATGTTTCTTGCTGCAGCCGCAATCTTTTCGGATTTTTCGCGGGGCTGTTTCGCCGTCGGCGACGCGGCGGACGTCGTCGGCGAGCGCAAGCAGCGAATCGAACGCCTCCGGCGTGAGTTCCGGCGTGCCGCCGTCGCCAAAGATCCGCAGCCGGACCTTGCGGATGCGGTTGGCCAGCGTCGGGGCGCGGCGGGCGGTCTGTTCCTGCGCCTCGGCAAGATTGCCGAGAAGATAGAGCGCGTATTCGCGGTTGTCGTAGCCGGTTTTGATTTCGCTTGCGATGACCAGCGCCGAAGCCAGGTGCTTGAGGGCGCAGCTGAAGCACTGGTGGCGGTTGATCTCCTTGTCGCCGCCGGCCGGGGCGGCGCCGAGTTCGGCGAGGATTCTGGTTTTGAGAACGCCCCGGACGAAGTCTCCGGGCGGGAGGTTCCGCGCGGAGCAATGGCGCAACAGACTTTCGCGCGATTTCCAGGGAAAAACCGCCTCGGGCAATCCGGCGAGCGCCGTCGCGACGGTTTCGGGCTCGCCGGGGTCGATTCCGGCGTAAGCATGGACCAGTGATTCAAGGTTCATATCAATAAATTCCTGTTTTAACAATGATAAATGGTTTCAGCGGACGGGTAGCCGAAGGAATACCATCCCGGCCAGTATGTCGAATAGTTCGGCGTATGGATCGGCTGTTCGATCACGTCATAGACGAGATGCGATTCCCCGGTGCAAAAGCCGGACCAGACGCCCCCGTCGAATCCCCAGTATGCGTCTCCGCTCGGGTAGACCGCCTTTGACATGGGAACTCTTTCCCGGTGAAGAACGCCGTCGAGCTCGATAAGGTGGTCGGTTTCCCGGCAATTCGAAGCGGGGTCGGGAAGCAGCGACACCCAGGCGCGCTTCGCTGATTGTTCCTTTTTGTACGGTCCCGAGTGAACCGCGGCCGAGGTGCGGTAATTTTCCATATAATGCAACTGGATCGCCAGCGGATTTGAGCCGGTCGAATAAAGTATCATATAACGATACGATATCGGAATGATTCCGGCAACGTCGTAAACGACCGAATCCGGCATGCCGTATTCGTCGCAGTAAAAATCCTCGCTGAGACAAAACGCAAAGTTGGAGATGGTCACCAGATAGTAACGGTCGGTCGGCATTTTCGCCGGATCGATGTCGGGATATTCCCCCGGATAGAGCTCGTCTTCGTCATCGCCCGGGTCGTCGGGCGGATCGGGATTGTCCGGGTCGTCCGGATCATCCGGGTCGTCTGGATCATCCGGGTCGTCCGGGTCGTCTGGATCGTCCGGGTCGTCCGGGTCGTCCGGGTCGTCCGGCTTATCGGGGTTGTCCGGATCGCCGCCGCCGCCATCACCGCCGTCACCGCCGCCGTCGCCGTCACCGCCATCGTCGCCATCGCCGTCACCGCCGCCG
>JAVBUI010000392.1:0-9008 GCA_031555495.1 Victivallaceae bacterium
ATTTTTTTATTTTTAAAACGCATCACCAAACACAGGATACGAGAAATGCAGGAATATAGCGTCAGTAACACGTCCGATCTCATGCGGGGCCGCAGCGACAAAGAGATTGTCGACCTGCTGTGGCAGGGAGATTCGAATGCCTGGGAATTTATTTTCCATGAAGCCGTCATTCCCGCCCTGCGTTACGGCCGGGTCGCCGACATTGTCCGCGAACGCGGCCTGGAGGCCGAGGAAGTCCTGAGCATGGTTTATGAGCGGATGGTCGGCAAGGAGGCGCTCAAAAATTACCAGTACCGGGGCAAAGTTCAAGTCTGGATGAAATACTACGTCTCCGGCCTCGTTTACACCTATTGCAAAAAAAATCCATATCCGGTGTCAGATGAGACGCTCCAGAAAACCTATTCTGATGTAAGCGCAAAAAAATCAACCGGTGAAGAATGGGAAATCGCAAGGAAATGCTTCAGTGAAATGTGGAGCGCCAATCCGATGCGCGCATACATCCACTTGCTCCGGTTGAGGTACGACATGCCGGCGGCGGAAATCAAGGATATGCTGCAGATCAGCTCCGAAGACAACGTCCACCAGATGTTTTCGCGCGCCATCAAGGACATGAAAAGGTTACGCACCAAATATGGGAGTTGAAGCGAAAATGAAATGCCCGGACAAAAATGCAATATTGTTTTTTGCGGAAGATCCTCTGCATAAATACAATGCCGACATAGCTTCCCACATCTACATGTGTCCCGCATGCGGCCGGGAGTTCAAATTGGCGCTCGAGGCGGTCAACTGCCGGGCCGACGTCTCACAGAGTGACATCGCCGCCGCAAGAAAGATTCTCGGCGGAAAGAAAGAGCCGGAACGCCTGAGTTTATGGAAAAAACTCAAAGAGACCGTCGAAACGCTGTATGCCGATATCTTCCCCGCGGATTTTTTTACCCCCGTACTGACTCCGTCAATGGCCTCATCCGAACGGGGGGCCGGAGGCGACGCGGAGGATTTCAGCCGCCGCCGCGAAGCGGCCGCGATCAAGATCGTTTTCGCCGCGCATGAAAAAGCCACCCCGAATGAATTCTGGCGGGCCGAGCTGGAGCTTCCTCCGACGCTGCTGCCAAGTTCGAAAATCGCAATCAAAGTCACCGATCGGAACGGGAACGCGATCGAGTCGGGAACGTTGATTCTGTTCAATATTCCGCTCGCCGTCCGGGGAGGAGCCGCCGCAATCACGTTTGAGGAATTCCGCGCCGGCATGGAAATTCCGGTGGTGAAATTCATTTTCGACGACCGGAACACGGTCGACGGCAACCTGATCTTTGTATAAGCGAGGCCCCGCAAATGAAAATGACGCAACAAGAACTTCAGCGGCTCGGCTTCATCAGCCAGGAACAATACGACTGGGCGAAAAAAACCGTCGAAAGCGACGGGACCGGCGAGTTCGCGCCGGGCGGCGCGCTCGGCTTCAACCTCCCGCCCACCTTTGCCGCGCAGACGGAATCCTACTCCAAACGGATTCCCGACAGCGAATGGGGCTCCTTTGAATCGAATTCCGATTATCCGGAATCAGTGTTCCTGACCGACGATCCGCCTCGCGTCTATCAGCAGGCCAACCGGGGGACGTGCGTCGCCCACGCGGTCACCTCGCTGCTGGAATACTACCGGGGAGGCGAAGAACGGTTGAGCATGCAGCATTTGTATGCCAGGATCAAAGAATATGAGTTCCTGGAATTCAAAGCCAACTACGAAAACTATTTTTCCGGAAAAATCAGCAAAGTCGACCGGATTTTCGTTATGCGGCTGCAATATTTCATTGCGAAGTACTGTGAAAAATACAATATCCCGCCGGAAAAGCTGCCTCCCGAAGTACAACAACGGCTCGCTTTGGAGCACTTGAATCCCGCGCCCAGCGACGGCTCGCACGTTGCGACCGCATTCGCGGTCCTGAAGCAAGGCGGGATCTGCCGGTACGATGTCTGGCCTTATTCGCAGACATCGATGGACGGAAACGCGGGCCAGCTGCCGATTCCGGCCAAAGCGGCGGCGGACGCCGAACATAGAAAATTCGAAGACGATTTTTACGTTCTCGGCTCACCCAACAGCGTCGAAGAATACAGGGCCATCCTGAGCGGCGCGAACGGCATGCGCCCCATGCCCGTCTCTGTGGGGGTGGGGGTTTTCAGCTCCTGGCAGAACAGTCCGTTCACGAAAAGAACGGGCTGGTTCGGAATGCCGCTGATCGATGACGAGAAGGGCCTTGAAGAAGCCGTCGGCGGGCACGAGATGCTGATCGTCGGCTACAAAGACGAACCGCTCGTCGCGGGCGGCGGTTACTTCCTCGTCCGCAACAGCTGGGGAAAATCGTGGGCCTGGGAGTCGGAATATCCCGGCCACGCCAAGATTCCCTACGCCTATATCCGTTATTTCGCCAACGAGGCCGGAACCATCCAGCAACCCAAAGAGCGGGCGGCCGCGCCCCGCAAACCCGCAGCCGCGCCGGTCGCCGAAACAACCGGAACGCCGGAAGTAAACGATACAAAATACGATATTTTCATCAGCTACCGCCGGAACGGGGCGCTGCGCGAGGCCAAACACCTGACGGACCGGCTGCTGAAGGACGGTTATTGCGTCAGTCTTGACATCGAAAACCTCGGAGAAGGGAATTTTCGCCGCGAACTGGCCCGCCGCGTGGAACAGTGCACGGACTTCATCATCCTCTTGAGTCCGGGCGCGTTCGACAAGTGCCTTGACGGCAAATCGGACCGGGAAGAGGATATTTTTTACGATGAGCTGGCCACCGCCTTCGCGCAGGGCAAGCATATCGTGCCGGTCAAGCTCGCAAATTACACCGCCCCGGCCAAAAGCCGGTTGCCGCACCAGATTCGCGAAATCGTCGAATTGAACTATCTCGAGCTCAATTACGACTACTTCAACATGCACTATGTCAAGCTCACTTCCATCCTGCGGTCAAAGGCCGATTATTTCAAAGCGATGACCCCGGGAGCGCACCGCATCCAGCCGCGCCGGACCTCCATCGCCGCCGGGGCCGGACCTGTCCTGCAACGGGAAAACATGGGCATCAGGGTCGCCGGAAAACTGCTGTCGCTGCTGATCTGGCGCGGCGTCTTCGGCGTCAACGGCGAAAACGGCAAGCTCGACCGCGACGGCTGCGAACGCCATTTGTCGCAGCAACTGGCGGAAGGAAAGCCCTTTTCCATCGACCTCCACACCGGAGGAAATAGTTCCGGGGCGGCGTTCAAATTCGACCCGCGCAAGAAACTCGCTTCCGCCGCGCTTCCCGGTCACGCCGGAAACTCGAAAACCGACGGCTTTTATCTCGCACTCGCTTCGCTCCGCCAAGGCGCCTCCATGGCCGGGAGGCCTGAACCGGTCAAGCATGAAACGGTAAAAAGCTCCCCGCCGCCCCCCCCCGTGGAGGAAAACAAGCCCGCGCCGGAGCCGAAAGCCGCCGAGCCCGCCGCCGCCCCCGCCGCCCACGACGCCCCGGCAGGGGTCCGCAACCAGTTCCGGCAGACGATCCATGCCAATCTGGCGGACAAGAGCGCTCCGTATTGCTTCCCCGACCTCAATCTGCCGTCGTCGGTCAAGTTCCTGCCGTGGCAGATCCAGGTCCGCGAAGTCACGCAGCGGGCCGACATCACCGAGCTCTGGATCGGGAAGCTGGCCGACAACGGCCTGATCGAACCCGGCGACCGGCAACACGCCGCCAAAACCAACGCCGTCACCATCTATGAATTGAAAAACGGCTCCGTTTCCTTCCTGGTCGCCTCGGTCTTCATCACCCCGATCCGGAACGGCCTGGTTGAACCGGCCGTCCCGGCGGCTTATCTGCCGGTTTTGCAGGAGCTCCTGCGGGACAGTTTGCGGTTTGCGGAAAATCACTACTGCCGCCGCGTGGCGTGCTTCGCAAAAGTCATCGGCTCGTCGAGCGAAATCGCGCCGGAACTGCAAAAACAGTTTTCGACCGCCCCCGACGGCTTCACGCTTTATTGCCGCCATGAGCGGCAGGAGTGGCGGATCACGTTCCCGCCCTTCAAGGCCGGAAGCGCGTGGTGGCAGTTCGTGCCGCACCTCCTCCCGGTCACCTCCGGGGAATTGGAGGAGAGCTTCAAACGCTGCTGCCGGCTGCTGGAAGAGAGCCCGACGCGCGAACGCCTCCGGCGGGCATGGGGCATGCCCGGCCCGATCTTCGACCGGACCGTCGCCGGACTGATGCGGCGGGGTGAATTCGAATGCCGCAAAAGCATGCTGACGGAGTGCAAAGAGCCCAAATGCTCCATGTCGCTCTCGCAAACACTCATCAGCGGCTGCCGCGGATGCTCCGAGAAGATGGCGCACGAATTCTGGTACGCGCTGCTCAAGGTCGGCGCGATGACGCTCGGATTGTACATTTGTATCCATCTCTTTGTCAGCAGCCGTTACAGTCTGCTGACCGTTCTCTGCCTGGCGCTGGGATCGGCGCTGGTCGAAATTTATATCAACTGGGACAAGCGAAGAGTCGCAAAAAAGGAGAACTCTTGATATGGGATTCTGGAAATTTTTAGCAAAAAAGTGTTTCGACTGGGACAAAGGCTCCAACAAAGGAGCCCCCGAAAACACGGTCAAAGCAGCCGACGAAAAGGAACGGCAGGAGAAAATCGCCCGCCACGAGGGGTATATCCGCGGCATTCACGACAAACTCTCCGACCAGATCCGGGAAATCGGGCTCATCGAGGAAAAGCTCCGCAATCTGCTGGACGAGTACGACAAGGCTTCGTCCGCCGCGAAACAGACCCACAAGGTCAGGATCCGCTCCCTCAAGAAGGAGCTCGACGACATGCAGGAGCTGCGTTCGCTGCATGAGCGGAACCTCGAGAAGGAAAAGCTGATCGTCAGGAAGCTGAAGTTCAACAAGGAACTCTCCGCACACGAAGACGAAAGCGCCGCGATCGAAGACATCGCGGACGAAACCAACGAAAAACTGGCCGACCTCGAACTCGAGGACCGCCACGTCGCCGAACTGGAAAGGACGAAGTACAACGGCCCCAAAAAACGCCGGACGCGCGACGACGCCTCCACTGAGGAAAGCGAGGGCGACGAAGACGAGTCGCTGCTGGCCCGCCTGAGAGCAGACTATCAACCCGAATCCGGCGACAAATCGGAGAACGGGGACGACGAGATGGCCGAGTTGCGGGAACAATTGAAATCCTGAAGTTTTCAAACAACAAAGAATAGAGGTTATGATGGGTATTTTCAAAGTATTGGGCAAGTTTTTCGAAGCGATGGACCAGGACGAGGAAAACAGCAAGCGTCCGAAAAGCACTCCGGAAGAAGAGGCCCGCGAAAAAGCCCGGGCCCAGGCCCGCGAACGCCGCCGCCAGCGCATGGAACTCGAACGCGCCCAGGAGGAACAGGACGAAAAAATCGATGCGCTGCGCGAAAAAGCCGACAAGCAATGGAATCAAGCCAAGATTTACATGAAATCCGGCCAGAAGGCCCAGGCGGCCCAAGCGGTTCAGGCCCACGACATGCTGCGCCGCACCATGGCCCAGATCCAGCGCCGGGCGATGGCCTTCGAGGTGAAAATCGCCGCGGTCGAGAGCGGCGCCACCGCGATCAACATGACCAGACTCCTTGGCGAATACGCCACCGGCCTCGGGCTGGACATGGCTCCGGAAGACGTCGCGGACGCTTTCGGCGAACTCGATCTCGCGACCGCGACCGTCGATGAAATCGACAAGGCGCTCGAAAAGCAGATGGCGCGCGAAGAAAAGAAATTGGGCGCACAGAAGGACGACGGCGCCGCCTCCACCGAGTCCATGAAACTCCTCGAAAGCGAAATCGCCGGAGAAATGATCGCCGAAGATTCGGATGAAGCCGTCGCGGACACCGGAGCGGCCGGCTCCGACCAGGCCATCCAGGCGGGCGCGGACGCCGGGCTCAAAGAGCTCCAGCGGCTGATGGACGACAAAAAATAAAGGATCTTCTCATGGGAAGCTTCAATTACGATAAAAAGGTCGAACATGAAAAACTGGCGGCCAAAGCCTATTCCGCCGGGGACCTGAAGCTGGCGTTTCACCACACCTGCCAGGCGGCGCAGTTCACCTTCCTGCTGGCCAAAGCCAACAGCGGCAAGATCGCGGAAGCGTATCTGCGGAACGCTCAAGGCCTGCTCGAAATGGCGAAAAAACTCCAGCCCAAGCCGCAAAGTGTCGAAGCCGCGGCCAAACCCGGCGAAAAATCAGAAAACGCGGGAAACACCTTCAAAGCGGCGGAGCGTCCGAATATGAAGCTCGCGGATGTCGCCGGGATGGAGAGCGTGAAGGATAATTTCCGCGAGCTGGTCATCATGCCGCTGAAATACCCCGAGCTCGCCCGCAAGCACGGCATCAAGCGCGGCGGCGGCGTGCTGCTTTACGGCCCGCCGGGAACCGGCAAGACCTTCATCGTCCGCGCCCTCGCAGGCGAGCTCGATGCATGCGTCTATGTGATTAAGAGCAGCGACATCATCACCAAGTGGGTCGGCGAGACCGAAAAACAGCTCTCCGCCCTCTTCGAAGAGGCGCGCAAACAGCCGCTGTCGGTTATTTTTATCGACGAAATCGACGCGATGATGCCCGACCGCAACAAGCAGGACATGGCCAACCACGAAAACCGGATGGTCACCTCGATGCTCCAGGAGCTCGACGGCTTCGCTTCAAAGGATGCACAGAATACGCTGCTTTTCATCGGGGCCACCAACCGTCCCTACGCGATCGACAGTGCGTTCCTGCGGCCGGGGCGCTTCGATACCAAGATCGAAGTCGGGCTGCCGGACCTTGAATCGCGCCAAAGCATCCTGAAACTTTTCTTCAAGAAGCGCGGCGCGGCTTTGTCCGAAGAACTGCTGCTCGACGTTGCCACCCGGAGCGAGGGCTACAACTGCGCCGACGTCGACAGTCTCGCCCAGACCGTGGCAACCATCGCTTTCAAACGCGACATCGGAGCCGAAAACCCGTCGGCGGAACCTGTCTATACCAAAGATATGTTCGACGAAGCGCTGGAACAAGTAAAGAGCACGGTCACCGAAAAGGACCTGCAGCTCATCAAAAACTGGGAAGTGGAAGCGGGAATCAAAAAAAATTGACCCCGCGTGTCAGATCCGGCACGTTTCATCTCCTAACTATATCAACCCCGCCGAACGGGATTTCGCTGAAACAGTGAAATTCCGCCCGGCGTTCAGGTCGTTTATGCCGCAAAAAATTGTCGTCAAAATAGAAAGTGAGTGCCAATGAGTAGTGAAAACGAGTCCGCCACGGCAAAGAAACTGAATGGAGGCGTCATCGCCGGTATTATCGCCGCGCTGGTCATCCTTTTCTTTTTCTTCCCGCTGCTGGTCATCATCGGGGTGATCGCCTTTTTCTGGGGCGGCGCCGCCAGACGCTGGAAATTGAAAAAATGGGTGATCGCGATCCTGATTTATGTCGCGATGAGCTGGATTTCCAGCCTGCTGCCGGTCCGCGTGGAGATGATGGTCACCGGCTACAACAACGCGCCCGTGGTCTTCGAAACGATCGTCATGCCGGAGCTCGAAACACTCGTCAAGGTCCATCACCAGGCGCTTTCCAAGGAAAAAGGAACCGTCTTCATCGAGTGCGCCTCGATGTCCAGGAAAGACCGCGCCCAATTCCACGAGCTGTTGAACAAGCTCTCCAAGGGCAAGCACTATATCGACTGGGACGCCACCAAGCCCTCCTTCGGCTTCAGCGGCGACTGGAACTTCTTCCTGAAGAAATCGGTTTACACCCTCAAGCTCCTCGAAGTCCCCAAAGAGCGCGTCTCCGTCATCGTCATCGGCAAGGACAAAAATATCCTGAACGAAATCCATACTTACCTCAAAGAGAGTTTCAGCAAGCTCGAAGTCGTCGAAGACCGGATCAAAGGCGGGCGGGCGATCCGGTATTCGCTCGACATCGTCCCGAGCGACATCAACAATTCGCTGATTCCCAAGCTCTCCGGCTTCGGCGATTGCGCCGACGGCTATGACCCGATCGAGCGGAGCATCAGCTTTTTCCTGACCGGCGAAGCGGAGGATTACGAAATCGACTGCACGCAGATCGCCGACCTGAAAAAGCGGGGCGTCGCCCAGAATATCTTCGGCGACAGCCATACTCCGATCATTAAGCGCCATTATTCCCCGGCGGCGATCAACGCCAAACGCAATATGCTGACCCGCAAGGGATTCCTGGGTGCGAGCGAATGGAACGAAGAAGGCAAATGCTACAAGATGACGGTGACCGAACTCACGCCGCAGACCGAACAAGTCGTGATCCACGGAGACATCCAGAACGCCGAAGCGCTGGGAAAACTGCTCGAGGAACTCGGCGACCTCGCCCCGACCCGGCCGGAGAACACCCCCACCGGATCGTTGAAGCTCGACATCACCTATTACGACGAAAGCATGATTCAGGAGATCCAGCGCGAACTTCCCAAGAACCCGCTCTTTCGGATCGATTCGCGCAAGCCCATGACAATCGCCATCGTCAAGCCGTCGCAGCAGCGCCCCGTGGCGACCGCCGCGGGAACCGCCGTCGCGGTATCGCGGGCGGACCGCCGCGCCCGTGAAGCGGCGCTGGCGCCGACCCCGCCGACGAAACTCGCTCCGCTGGGAAGCTTCGCCCAGCAGGCCGACGGCTCGACCCTCTCGGAACACCGTGTGGAAGCCGCTCCCCAGGCAGGCAAGCTGGTTCCGGCGCTGGGAAGCTTCGCCGTGCAAGCCGACGGCTCCCTCCTCTCGGAGCACCGCGTGGAAGCCGCCTCCAAGTCCGACAAAACGATTCCGGCGCTGGGCAGCATCACCATGCAGAAGGACGGCAGTCTGCTCTCGGAATACGCCCCGGTCAAAATCCCGCCGTCGCAGCTCGGCGTGGAATACGTGGCCCCGGTGCTCCCCTTTAATAAAAAATAACCATTCCATAATCAAAGGAAAAATATGAAAAAAATGTTGATTCTGATCGTCGCCGCCGTCTTCTGCGGCG
>JAVBUI010000319.1:0-2758 GCA_031555495.1 Victivallaceae bacterium
AATCGTTGTTTAAAAATCGATGAAGAAGCGCACGGGAAAGTATTTTTTCGTGCGCTTTCTGTTTTTTCATTACATAAGGAATTTAATGATGCTGCTTTCTGCTGTCTGTTTCTGGTTGTTCGCCGGGGTTTCCGCCGGTGACGGGCTCGATGCGTTGAGGACGCTGAAGATCGAGCATTGCGAAGTGGTTTCGGCGGTTTACGATACCGCGCCGCAGATTACCGAGACGCCGGAGCGGATTTTCAAGGATCTTCCGCCCCGGGTGGTGGTCAAATTGCGCTTCACGCCCGCTCCGGGCTCCAGGATCAACGTCGAAATATGGCTTCCGGCGCGGGAGAAGTGGAACGGCCGTTTCGTCGGCATCGGCAACGGGGGTGCGGCGGGGCGGATTTCCAGCGGCGCCTTCGGCGAGGTCCGGGGCGGCTATGCGGTGGCGACGACCGATATGGGCACTTCTCCCAACTCCGACTCCGGCATCGACAACCCGGAGGTATGGAAGGATTTCGGTTACCGTGCCACGCATCTGATGACGGTCGGGGCGAAGCGGGTGATCGAGACCTATTACGGGCGGCCGCCGGAATTCAGTTATTTTGTCGGCGGCTCGACCGGCGGGCAGCAGGCGCTCCAAGAGGCGCAGCGGTATCCCGAGGATTACGATGGGATCGTCGCCAATGTCCCGGCGCACTGCCGGACGCCGCTGCATGCTTATTTTCTCTGGAATTATCAGATTTTCCGCCGGACTCCGTTTACGCCGGAGCAGGAAAAGAACGTTACGGCGGCGGGCATCGCTTATATGGCGGACCGCGAGCTGCCGCAGACGGCGGGCAAAATGGTTTCCGACCCGCGCTGTACGGAGGCCGACATCGAGGGTGTGATCGCGCTGGCGCGGAAGACGGATCCGAGCCTGACCGATGCGCACGCCGAGGCGTTGTGGAAACTTTTTACCGGGCCGAAGCACGAGCTGAGCGGAGAAAAGATATTCGACGGGGTTCCGCTCGGGAGCACTTTCAATATCGCGCGCGGGAATCTGTACTTATTTCAGTGGGTATTCGGGAAGAACGTCGACTTGATGAAATTGAACTTCGGTGCTGATTTCGACCGTTACACGGCGGCGCTGGCGCCGGACTTGAATGCGGAAAATCCGGAGTTGGGGGCGTTTGCGAAGCGCGGAGGAAAATTGATTTTGATTTCGGGCTCGGCGGATTCATGTGTGCCGTACCATGCCACGGTGGACTATTACGAACGGGTGGCGGAGCGGGCGGGATCGCTGGAAAAAGCGCGGGAGTTCTGCCGGCTGTACGTGGTTCCGGGGATGAGCCACGGGCCGGGGCCTGGTTTGCATGCCTTGCCGGGAATGCTGCGATTGGTGTCGGGCTGGCGGGAGAGAGGGACCGCGCCGTGGAAGATTATGGGGGCGCGGTATGAGGAGGGAAAAAAGGTGTTGGAGCTGCCGTTGTACCCGTACCCGGAGAAGACCGGGAAAGACGGTGAGGCGGTCGAGGGAGCCAGAGGGGGCGTGGGAAGGGTCTCCGCGAAGTTCCTGTAGGGAGCCTCCTGCGTTGGGCGCTGTGGCACGCCCCTTGACAACCGCCGATTCCCGCTCTATATTATCTCCAACCAACCCCGGGAGACTCTCATGAAAAAGACCGTGCTTTGTTGCCTCTCTTTGCTGACCGTGTCAATCTTGTCCGCCACCCCTATCCTCGACCTTAACCGCGCCTCCGGCGGCAAGGCGGTCGAAGAAAACGGCAAACGCGCCTACGTCCTCTCCGCCGAACAAACGCCGAAGGACGCCGCCGCCATCCCGCTCAGCGAACCGCTCACGCCGGGCGTCTGGATCGGCGACTTCGAACTCTTCGGCCCGCAGCCGCGCTTTTCACCCAACACCGAATTCATCTTCGACACCCCCGGTTCACTCAAAATGGACGGCTACTTCATGCCTAACCGCACCGGTTTCTTCAAAATGAAAGCAGGTTTCGTCCTCGATGCCCCCGCCACCAAGCTTACCATGAAAATGACCTGGTCGCGTAAACTCGACTGCCTCGGCGTCGGCTCCGCCGCCTTCACCCCCGGCAAAATCGCCGACATGGATAAACTCCCGATCTTCCTCGACCTCAAAGTCGAAAACGGCGACATCAAGCTCCCCGCAAACCTTCCCTACGGCATTTACCAATTAAATTTCCCCAGAGAACTCTCGGTCCGCTGGCACGACGCCTCCGGCAATTCGGTCGTGACCCCGCCCCTAAAATCCGTCACCGTCACCATCCGCAACCTCACCGGCGGCAAAGTCGTCAACGGCGATTTCACCGGCCACATCACCGCCGGACGCTACCTCGAGCGCGGCTCCCTCGCCCCCTACACCGGCAAGCCGCTGCCCAAAACCCGCGACGCCGCCAAGCTCGAAAACAATACCCTCGTCCTCAAAGGCTCCAGTGCCGCTCCTGCCTTCGCAGCCTATCCCGACGGTAAAAAAATCGCCCTCGTCACCAGCTGGGACGACGGCAAAAATCAGGATTTCCAGCTCACCGAAATCCTTGCGAAATACGGCGTCAAAGGCACGCTGGCCATGAACCGCGGCTCCGATGTCCTGCCCCGCCTCAAGGAACTCGAAGCGCGCGGCTTTGAAATCGGCTCCCACTCGGTCACCCATCCCTTCCTCTATTTGTCCACCCCCGAACGCTGCCTCGCCGAAGGCCTGATACTCCGCGCCGACCTCGAAGAACGGCTCGGGCACCCGGTGATCTCCTTCGTCTACCCC
>JAVBUI010000272.1:0-2846 GCA_031555495.1 Victivallaceae bacterium
AACCGCAGCGCGGCCGTCCTCGGGCGCGCCGCCGCCCGGCACCAGGCCGACGTCGACACCATCCAGGCTTATGCCGACATCTACGTGATCGGCGCCAATTCCGAACACGCGGTCGGCCATACCGGCATGGGTTACCAATACACCTACGGCCCCCGGGCGACCTATTCGTATCCCTTCTACCGTTTCTGCTTCACCGCCAACAACGGCCACACCTGGACGGCGGGCCTGATCGACAGCTGGTTTGCCAACGGCGACCCGGTGGTGATGGATTCAGTCCACCTGATGGGCGAACACATCCTCAACTTCATGGTCCCGACCTTCAAAACGCTCGGCGGTCTCGAGCGTTCGGCGGGCTGGAGCGTCATCGCCCTCGTCGCGCTCTACCGCGCCACCGGCGACGAAGCTTATCTTGAAGGCGCCCAAAGCGCCGTCGAGGTCGCGCTCAAGGAGCAGAATTTCGAAAAAGGCGGCGCTTGGGCGCACAAATTAGCAAAAGGCCATGACGGCGGCCAGCCCGACGCGATCGGCAACGCCCCGTTCCTGATCGGCATCCTCCTCGAGGGCATGCGCCAGTACAACGAAGAGCGCCCCAGCCCGGCGGTTCAAAAATCGATGGCCAGCGGCGCCAACTGGCTCAAACTCGTCTACAGCCCCGAAGAACGTGAATGGCCCTATACCGTCAGCTGGGACGGCAAAACCGTCTACACCACGCATTACGACTGGCGCCTCGGCGGCCTGATCGCCAGCGGAATGCTCGCGGGCGGCCGCTTCTCCAACAACCCGGAAATTTTCGCGATCGGTGGTCAAATCATCGAAAACATGGAGAAAAACGGCTTCCGCACCAACGGCAAGTCGATGGCCCAGGACATTGTTTTCATCGATAGCGTGATTGAAGAAATGAGCATACATTCCCAGAAATAACAATAACCGGACAAGCGAAAGGAATCCCCCCATGAAGAAGTCTTTCACCTTGATCGAGCTCCTCGTCGTGATCGCCATCATCGCGATCCTCGCTGCCATGCTGCTGCCCGCCCTGAACCAGGCCCGCGAAAAAGCGAAGCAGACCAAATGCATCAACAACCTAAAACAGTGGCATCTGGCCATGCTCAACTACTACTCGACCTTCAACGACATGGTCCCCCCGTACAGCAACATGGGCGGCGGTGAAGCGGCTTACGCGAACAACCGGAACTTCGAGTGGAACGATATCGGCGCATGGCTGATGATGTCGGTGCTGCCTGACGCGACTTACACGTCGACCAACGCCTCATCGACCCGGGTTAACGTCCGCGCCGGCAAGCACTTCAACAGCTGCCCGGCAACCAAATTCGGCGAAAAACGCCTCGACGGCTACGCCGATTTGGAGGTCAAAAGTTACGGCATCAACATCGGCACAAGCTGGAACATTTCGGAATTGACTTCGCGCAGTTATCTCTTGCGCAAGGTCTCGGCCTTCAAGAATCCGTCGAAGACGATCCATCTCGCCGACGCTCTTTTCACCCAGTTCGACACCAACAGCGGGGCAAACGACATCGGCTTGAATCCGGCGCTTTATCCGACGAACCTGACCGCGACCAACAGCAGATCCACGTTCTGCCGCGTCGGCTACCGCCACCTCGGTTCGGTCAATATGCTGATGCTGGGGGGCAACGTCGCTTCCAGCAAACGAATTTACAGCGAAGCCGCAAATTACAAGATCGAAGAAGTCACCAAAGTGAAATGGTAAAAGTGGAGTAATATCGTGGAAACGGAACAGCAAACAGCCGTGAACGGACAGAAAATCTGGAAACACGGCACCTTGACCTACACCTCGGCGGGATTGGTCGCGCTTTTCTGCTGGCTCTTGTGGGGAGACTTCACCTGGGCGATGAAGGACCGCGCGGTGGGGCCGTCGGCGACGCTGCTGATCCGGAGCTTCGGGGTTTCGGACTTCGTCTACACCTTGATTTGCGTTTCGTTTCCAAGCTTCACCAACATCTTTCTCTGCCCGGTGATCAGTTACATCTCCGATCGGCATCGCGGGCGATGGGGGCGGCGGATTCCGTTTCTTTTGTTCACCACACCTTTCATCGTCGTCGGGCTGATCGGGCTCGGCTTCGCGCCGACGCTCGGAAGCTGGTTCGCCGACCTGTCCGGAATGCCGCTCAACGGCGCGAAGCTGATCTTCTTCGGCGTTTTCTGGGTCTTCCTCGACTTCGGCACCACGCTGGCGGGCTCGCTCAGCGGAGCGCTGATCAACGACGTGGTGCCGTCGCCGATGATCGGACGCTTTTTCGCGCTGTTCCGGGCGGTCAGCCTGATCGCGGGGATGGTCTTCAACTACTTTCTGCTCGGACTGGTCGAAACCTACACGCTCTGGATCTTCGTCGGCATTGGCGTCTTCTACGGCATCGGCCTTTGCTCGCTCTGCTTGAAGGTCAAGGAGGGCGAGTACCCGCCGGTCCCCGAAGACACGGCCGAAACCTCGAAAGCGAAAAAGATTTTCGGCCCGATCCCGGTCTATTTCCGGCAGAGCTTTTCGCTCTCCTACTACCGCTGGCTGATCCTGGCGATGGTCTTGAGCTTCATGGCGATTTCGACCTTCAATATGTTCACGATCTTCTTCGCCAAGAGCCTCAATATGGATATGAAGTTCTACGGCAAGCTCGTCACCGTCACCTACGTGATATCGCTCGGCTTGAGCTACTTCCTCGGGGCCCTCGCCGACCGGTTCCACCCGCTCCGGATGACGATCGCGGCGCAGGTCGCCTTCCTGCTCTCGATGATCGCCGGGTGGTTTTTCGTCAAAGACAGCGCTTCATTCGGAGTGATGCTGGTCGGCTGCAGCGTGATCTGCGGCTGTTTTT
>JAVBUI010000085.1:0-7761 GCA_031555495.1 Victivallaceae bacterium
GACCGCAAGCTTCTCTTCGACTGCTACCGCAACAGCGGCAACCGGACGCTTTTCCTCGACAAACTTAATTGGAAGCAGATCATGGCCACCGGATTGAGCGCCGGAGCCATCGTCGCCGCCTACAAAATTTCCGGCGGCATCGAGAGCGGACTGGTCGAAACCGGGCGCAGCAATCCTGAAATTTTCGCCGACACCGTCTCCTCGATCCTCCGCCCCTTCCAATACGCGATCATCGCGCTGGCGGTGCTCATCCTCTATCCCGTGCTCAAGTTCAGCTTTTTCCTCGCCGGGAAAATCGGACGGAAAAAATGACCCATATTTTGCTCCGAGGGACTGGCAAAGGCGAGCCTGTCGGGGTATAGTACCCAAACTGTCACTTAATTTTTCTTTTGAACATTTTCTATGATTATTTCCGGTACGCTGACGCCGGAGCAACAGGCGAAATCGAGACGTAATTATCTGTTCTTCAACGCGATGAACGGGTTTTCCTACATGTGCGTCGGCGATACCGTGATCATTCTTCTCGCCGTCCGGCTCAATTGCCCCAACGCCTTCATCGCGATTCTGGGCTCGATGTCGCTCTTCGGCTACCTCCTGCTTCCCCTCGGCAAAATGGTGACAGGCCGGGTCGGCGCGGCCGAGGGGCAGGCGATCTTCTGGGTGCTCCGCAACGGCGCGGCGCTGCTGGTGGGTTCCAGTACGGTCTGGAACGCGCTCGGGTTCCACAAGCTGGCGCTGGGCGGGCTGATGACCGGGGCCTTCCTCTTCTACGGCTTCCGGGCGGCGGGGGTGATCATGGGGCAGCCTTTGATCGGCGAAATCACCACGAGCGAAAACCGGGCGTCCTTCCTCGGCTTTTCCTCCGGGTTGTTCCAGTTGACCGGAATGATTTCGCTGATTCTGATCACCGTTTTTTTGCGATTGTGGGACAACGTCTGGGTGTTGAGCGCGCTGATTCTGCTCGGCTCCTGTACCGGGATCGGCTCGTCGCGGTTCCTCCGGCGGATCGACGAAACCGAAAAACTCCGCGAGTCGGCGCGGAGACCGATCTTCTCTGAAATGCGGGTCGCTTTGCGCAATCCTTTTTTCCGACGCCAGCTGTTGACCGGGTTCATCCTCAATTTGTCCGGCATCATGACCGGCCCCATCGGCATGCTCACCCTCAAACGCGGTTACGGCGTCAGCGACACCAAGGCGCTGTTGTTCACGATGGCGCAATTCGCGGTCTCGATCGTGATGTCGCAATTGATGGGCAAAATTTCCGGACGGCTCGGTCCGCGCCGGGTGGTGGTCGCCGGATTCGGAATTCAGGCGTCGATGTGCCTTTTCTGGATTTTCGCGCCGTCCGGGTTCTGCTGGCAGTACCTGATCTGGCCGTTCCTGATCGGCAGCGGGGTCGGGATTTGCGTCGGCAATGCGATGACCCATTATTTCCTTCAGACCATTCCGGTCAAAAACCGGGTGGCTTCGTCGATGAGCCTCGCCCTCGCCACCGGAGCGGGAGCGGGGATCGCCGGTATGCTTTTGGCGGGAGGCCTGGTCAAATGGGCGGGCTCGCTCGCCGGAACGGAAGGGCTGGGGCAATACCGGCTCTATTTCGCGCTGGTATTGGGGCTGGTGCTGATCCCCGGCTTTTTCCTGGTGCGGCTGCTTCCCGCGCCGCACCGGAAAAAATAGGAATCAGCCGAGGTTCGGGACCGGGGAGAAGCGCAATTCGGTTGCGTTCAATTTTTCCAGTTCAAAGACCACGATTTCGTTGCGTCCTTTTTTCCAGACCGGAGCCGGGATGTAGAGCGTTTCGGTCGGACCGACGTTCCAGTAGCGGCCGAGGTTGAAGCCGTTGACCCAGACGACGCCTTTGACGCCGGGGCGGCAGAGGAAGCTGTCGGCGGTCTCTGCAAGCTCGAGCTGTGCCCGGTAAAAGGCCGGGCCGTTCTCCGTCATCGGGCCGAAAGAGAGGTTGCCGAGGTCGGCAAGCGGCAGCGACCGGACTTCCCAGTCAAGCTGAATTTGCAACTCCACGCAGATCGCGCCCGCGACGCCTTTGTAATCGCGCCCGAGAAGCGGGCCATAATTGGTCCGGCCGCAGTTCTCCACCAGAACATCGAGCACCGCGCCCTCTTTGGGGACGCTGACGGCAAAGGGCTTGTTGCCGTCGTCGCGCATCCGGCTGCCGAGGTAAACGCCGTCGAGCCAGACCTGGGCGAAGTCGTTGACGTTGATCAGCCGGAGGGGCGTGTTTTCAATCGGCCCCTCGAGCCGTTTGCGGTAGTGGATGAAACCGAAGCTCTGACCGAGCGCCTCCATCGTGGGGGGCGTGGCAAAATTCCGGACTTCGCTCAAGGCGTCAAGGTTGGCGAAGAGCGGCGCGGCGGCGGTCAGCGCGACCGGCGCGGGGGTGATTTTCTTCGTCGGCCGGATTGCCTTGATGCGGGGGTTGGGGCAGTATTTGGCGACCACCTTCTGACAGAGTTCGAATTTTTCGCCCGGGTCGCCGCATTCCGAGAGCGGGGCTCCGTAGTCGTAGCTCGTCACCGTCGGCACGTAGGGCGTGCCGGGGTGGCAGTTGGCGCCGTTGACGAAGCCGAAATTGGTGCCGCCGTGGAACATGTAGAAGTTGACCGAGGCGCCGTTGCTCAACATCGTCTCCAGCTCGGAGGCGGCTTCGGCGGCGGGGCGGGAATTGTGCTTCCAGCCCCAGTTGTCGAACCAGCCGTTCCAGAATTCCATGCAGAAGTCCGGGCCTTCGTCGGGACGGAATTTGCGGGCGGCGGCGAAGGCTTCGGCGGTACGGCTCCCGAAGTTGACGGTCTGGTAGCACTCGGGGATGGTGCCGCCGATGATGAAGTGGCCGCCCGCGCCGTCGCTGGTGAACAAGGGAACCTTGAAGCCGCAGTCAAGATAGCACTGGCGCGTCCACCTGAGGTATTCTTTGTCGTGGCAGTAGCTGCCGTATTCGTTCTCGATCTGGAGCGCGATGATCGGGCCGCCTTCGGGCCAGGTCAGCGGCTTCAGCCGGGGCAGCAGTTCGTCGTAAAAGCGTTTGGCGGCGGCGAGGTAGGGGCCGTTCATCCGCCGGAATTCGAGTCCGGGCTCGGTCATCAGGAAGGCGGGGAGCCCGCCGTTGTCCCATTCGGAGCAAATATAGGGGCCGGGCCGGACCATCGCGTACAAGCCGCGCTCGTGGATCAGCTTGATGAAGCGCTCGAGGTCGAGCCGGCCCGAGAAATCGAATTCGCCGGGACGCGGCTCGTGAAGATTCCAGCAGACGTAGGTTTCGACCGTATTGAGCCCGAAGGCGACCGCTTTGTCGAGCCGGTCTTCCCAGAGGTCCGGGTGAATCCGGAAATAATGCATTGCTCCTGAAACAATCTGCGTCGGCTTGCCATCGATTCGGATGGCACGGTCGGTGATTTCGACTTGCGGCATGGCATGGGACCTTTATTGTTCGGCCGTGGAACCGGATACGGGTTTTGACTTGACCGGGCGCGGATAGCGGTAGATCGTCTCGCCGTCGCGGGCGAGGCCGAACTTTTCGCGGGCGACTTTTTCGACCGCCTCCGGGGAGGTTTGAAGTTCGCCGACTTCGCGGTTGAGCTCGGCGCTCTCGGCTTGTTTCTCCGAAAGCGTCTTCTCAAGCGCGTGAAGTTCGGCCTGCTTCTTCTGGTAGTTGCGGTAGACCGGGAGCAGCAGCGCCGCTCCCGCGAGAAGGGCGAGCATGATGATCAAATAGAGCAAATAGGATTTGCTGCCATTGGTTTTTTTTCTTGCTTCGGCCATGGCGAAGGTTCCTTATTGAGCCGCCTGCTGCAGCGTGATCAGGAATTCGATGTTGGTCTTGACCTTCTTCAGCCGCCCGATCAACAGTTCCATCGCTTCGGCCGGGTTGACCCCGTTGACCGCTTTGCGGAGAATCCAGAGCTTCTGGAGCTCGTCGGGATGCAGCAGCAGCTCTTCCTTGCGGGTGCCGCTCTTCTCGATATTGATCGCCGGGTAAATGCGGCGGTCGGAGAGGTTGCGGTCGAGGTGGAGTTCCATGTTGCCGGTGCCTTTGAATTCTTCAAAGATGACGTCGTCCATGCGGCTGCCGGTGTCGATCAACGCAGTCGCGATGATGGTCAGGCTGCCGTGGTTCTCGATGTTGCGCGCCGCGCCGAAGAAACGCTTGGGTTTGTGGAGCGCATTGGCGTCGACGCCGCCGGTGAGGATCTTGCCGCTGTGGGGCTGGAGCGTATTGTAGGCGCGCGCCAGCCGGGTGATGCTGTCGAGGAGGATGACGACGTCCTGCTTGTATTCGACCATGCGCTTGGCTTTTTCGATCACCATTTCGGCGACCTGGACGTGGCGTTCCGGGGGCTCGTCAAAGGTCGAGCTGACGACTTCGGCGTCGACCGAGCGTTTCATATCGGTGACTTCTTCCGGGCGCTCGTCGATCAGGAGGATGATCAACTTGACGTCGGGATTGTTTTTGCGGATGCTGTTCGCCACTTTCTGCAGCAGCACGGTTTTGCCGGTGCGCGGCGGGGCGACGATCAGTCCGCGCTGGCCCATGCCGATCGGGGTGACGAGGTCGACCACGCGGGATTCCATTTCGTTGGGCGCTGATTCGAGCACCAGGCGCTTGGTCGGGAAATAGGGGGTCAGTTCGCCGAAGGGGATGATCTCTTTTTTGCGCTCGGGAACATCGTGGTTGATGCTCTCGACTTTGAGCATTGCGAAAAAGCGTTCTTTTTCGCGCGGGGTGCGGATCTGGCCGGCGATGAAGTCCCCGGTCTTGAGCGCAAAGCGCTTGATCTGCGAGGGGCTGAGATAAATATCTTCGGGGCAGGGGAGATAGCTGTATTCCGGCGAACGCAGAAAGCCGAAGCCGTCGCCCAGGACTTCAAGGTAGCCGCTGCCGTACATCTGGCCGCTTTTTTCGGCGTTTGCCTTGAGAATTTCAAAAATCAGCGATGACTTTTCCAGCGCGCCGATGCCCTCGATGCCGAAGTTTTCGCCCATTTTGGCGAGTTCCGGCATCGACATCGACTGGAGTTCGGAGATGTTGAGGCTCGGGATGATCACGTCGCGCTGGACCTCGCGGCGGCCCCGGCGCTGGTATTCGCGGGCGTCGCTCTCGATGTCCTCGTCGTTGGGAAGGCCCTCGATCCGGGGAGGCTTTTCGGCGCGGAGTTCTTCGTTGACGAGTTCGCGCATCACTTCATCGGCGGCTTCGGCATCGCGGGTGAAGAGCTCTTCGGCGTCGTAATCGCCCGGGGCCCGGCGGTTATCGCGGTTGTCGCGGCGTTCGTAATTGGCGTTGTTTTCGCGGTCGCGCCGGGAATTGCCGTTGTTGTTGCCGTTGCCGTGGTCGCGGCGGTTGCCGTTGTCAAAGTTGTAGTCGCGGCGGTTGCTGTTATTGTTGCCGCTGTTGCCGCCGCCTTCGTTTTCGTCGCGGTTGCGGTTGTTGCGCCACTGCTGACGGCGGTTGTTGTTATTGTTATTATTGTTATTATTATTGTTGTTGCGGAATTTTTCACGGCGCTCGCCGTTTTCTTCGGATTGGGGGCGCGGTGCTTCGGGGGCCGGAGCCGCGGGGGCTTCGGGAGCGGCGGGAGCAACGGGAGCAACGGGAGCCGGGGCGGACTCCGCCGGGGGCGGCGGGACCGGGGCGGCGGTGTCTTCGACGGCGTCGAAGAGCGAAGCGTCGACCGCCTTGCTCTTCGGCGGACGGCCGCGACGGCGGGGGGCGGCGGCTTCGATTTCGGGTTGTTCCGGCGGATTTTCTTTGTTTTCAGCGTCCATACGGATTCACTTTCACTTGGAGTATTGTCATTCAGGATTGTTTTTCAAGGTTTCGATCAGCGCGGCGCACTGGGCCGCCAGCAGTTCTTCGCCGCCGCGGTTGATCAGCGCGTAATCGGCGGCTTCGAGCTTCCGTTCTTCGCTCCACTGCATCGCTTCGCGGCGGATGATCGCTTCGGGGGACATGCCGCGTGCGGCGAGCCGTTCCCGGCGGACTTCGGGTGAAGCGTAAACGCATACCGTCGCATCAAGGCGTTTTTCATAACCGTGCTCAAAGAGCAGCGGGATTTCAAGCACGGTAAGCTCCCGCGATAACCGCGCCGCCGCGATTGCGTCCAGCAACGCTTTGTGAATCAACGGCCCGATCGCGCCGTTCAGGAATTCAAGCTCGGCGGGGGCGGCGAATACGATCGCCCCGATTTCCTGCCGCCGTACCGCGCCAGAGGCGTCGAAAATGCGTTCCCCCCAGCGTTCGCGGAGAGGCCCGAGCAAGGCTTCGTTTTTTTCTTCGTAAAACCGATGGCACATGCGGTCGGCGTCATACGTTTTGGCCCCGAGCCCGGCAAAAATGGATAATGCCGTGCTCTTGCCGCTGCCGATCGCGCCGGTGAGTCCGAGAATCATTTCAAGAAATTTCCCGGCCGCAAAAAAGAGCGCGGCCAAAAGTTGGACGTGGAATTCGGAACAAAAATCGTAAGAATTACTTCTAATATACTCCGCCCCCGGCAATTGTCAAGCGGAAATTTGAAAAATCGATTTATTTGCGGTCCAGTACCCCATTGTGGAGTTCAAAGAGCGTGTCGGCGCGGCCCGCGATTTCCCGGTTGTGGGTGATCATGATGATCGCGCGTTCCGGCGAGGCCGCACGGAGCTCCGCGAAGAGCTTCAGTATCTCTTCGCCGGTGCGTTCGTCGAGGTTGCCGGTGGGCTCGTCGGCGAGGAGCAGTTTGGGATCATTGATCAATGCGCGCGCGATCGAGGCGCGCTGCTGTTCGCCGCCCGAGAGCTCGGCGGGGCGGTGCGCGAGGCGCTCGGCGAGGCCGACGCGCTCGAGGAGTTGACGCGCCGATTTCTCGAGTTCGCGGCGCGAAGTTCCGGTGATCATCCCCGGCAGCATCACGTTCTCCAGAATCGAAAACTCCGGCAAGAGACAGTAGGATTGAAAGACGAAGCCGATGGTCGAATTGCGGTAACGCGACGCGGCGCCTCCCGTGAGGGTCGCGTAATCGACGCCGGAAGCCGTGATTGTCCCCCGGTCCGGTTTTTCCAGCAACCCGAGGAGATTGAGCAGCGTGGTTTTGCCGCTTCCCGAGGCGCCGAGGAGCGCGGCGAATTCACCGCGGCGGAGTTGGAAAGTGACGTCGCGGAGGACTTCGAGCTTTACGGGGCCCAATTGATAACTTTTGGCCGCCTGGCGGACATCGAGACTCAGGTCATTCATAACGCAGCGCCTTTGCCGGATCGAGTTTCGCCGCCCGCAGTGCCGGGATCACCGCGCCGAACGTACAAAGAAGAATCGAGCACCCCACCACAAAGGCCACATCGCCGAAGACGATATGCGCCGGGAGGCCGTTGAAAAAGTAAAATTCTTTGGGAAAAAGCTCCTGACCCGAGATCATTGAAGCGATTTTGAGGATGTCGTTGCGGAAATAGAGCACCGTGCTGCCGAGGATCACGCCGCAGGCCGAGCCGATCAAGCCTACCAGGAGGCCCTGCCAGACGAAGACCCGCATCACGGTCGCGTCGCCCGCGCCGAGCGCCTTCAAAATGCCGATTTCGCGGGTTTTCTGGTAGACGGAGGTGATCAAGGTATTGGCGATGCTGAAGGCGGCGACGAGGACGATGAAGACGAGGAGGAAGAACATCATGCGTTTTTCCACATCGAGGACGCCGAGGAGCTGTTTGTTTTCCTCCTGCCAGGAGGAGACTTCCATGGTGGGGAGCGCTTTTTGGATGGCTTTGAGTTCCGCATTCATT
>JAVBUI010000022.1:0-5446 GCA_031555495.1 Victivallaceae bacterium
CCGCTGGTGGTCGGCGGCCTGGTCGGGCTGTCGCTGACCCGCCAGCTCGGCGGCTGGCTGCATGGCGTGATCGGACAGGATGCGATTTCGGCCAATTTCGCCAACCTGATCGTCTTCGCCGTCTTCTGGCTGCTGCTCGACCTCGGAACCACGATGACGAACGCTCTTTTCATGGCGTTGTCGAACGACGTGGTGCCGCCCAAATTGATCGGCCGCTTCGTCGCCCTTTTCCGCGCCGTCAGCCTCGGCTGCGCGGTGCTGTTCAACTTCTTCATCATAGAACACGCGGAGACGCATGTGACCGCGATTTTCGCTTCGCTGGCGGGTCTTTACGGCTTCGGCCTCCTCCTGATGTGCCTGATGGTCAAAGAAGGCGAATATCCTCCGGTTCCGGCCGAGGAGACCCGCAAAGGGGTGATTGCAAGCATGGGGAACTATTTCCGGGAATGCTTTTCACTTCCCTACTACCGCTGGGTCATCGGGGCGTATGTGGTGTGCATTCTCTCGGTGCTTCCGATCAATGTTTTCGGGCTTTTTTACGTCAAAGCGCTGGGAATCAGCCTGAAGACTTACGGTTACATGCAGACCGCCGGATTTCTTTTCGCGATGATCGCCAGTTACCTCCTGGGCTCGCTGGCGGACCGCTTCCATCCCATCCGCGTCGGGATGGCGGCGATCGGCGCCCTGGGGCTGGTGATGTTCATCGGCGGTTTCCTGATCACCGGACCGACGGCGTTCTGCGTGGTCTTCGTCACCCACAACCTCTTCATCATGAGCTTCAACACCCTGGTGGCGTCGTACGGGCAGCGGTTGTTCCCGCGCAGTTTGTATGCTCAATTCAACTCGGCGATGGCGATGATTTCCTCGCTGAGCATCATGGTGATGGCGCCGCTGACGGGTTTTGTGCTGGACCGGGTCCAGGCCCGTTTTTATCCGGAGGCCAACGGAGGACAGTATTTCCTGGTGTTCGTCATCGGCGGCGTCATCGCGCTGACCGGTTTTTTCATGCTTTCAATCGTACTGCGCTACTACAAGAGCTACGGCGGCGATGAAAATTATCAGGCTCCGCTTTGAACGAAAGGCTCGATATGGCGGGTAAAATTCTGTATGCCGTCCTCTTCTGCATCACGCTTCCGGCGCTGATTGTATGGGGTGCATGGGTTCTTGAGCCGGTGATTACCCTTCCCCTGCCCCGGCTGCCGCTCTGGTGCGGTGCGGCGGCCGCAAGCGCGGGGGGTGTTTTGATGCTGGCGGGGATGCTGGCATTGCTCCGGCAGGGAGGCGGGTTGCCGATGAACGGGTTTCCGCCGGTCCGACTGGTCTCCGACGGAATTTATGCACTGCTGCCGCATCCGATTTATTGCGGGAGCGTGCTTTTGTGCGGCGGGGTGTCGCTTTGGCTGCAGAGCCGGGCGGGGTTTTATCTCTTTACGCCGCTGGTTGCCGCGGGAACGCTGGCAATCGTCTGGGGGTATGAGCGAAAGGATATCTTCCACCGCTTCGGCAAGGCCGGCAACCTCACCTGGTTCGGAATTCCACCGTGGACGGAGGAAAAGCTTTCGTTTCCGCATCGCGTCACGGCGGGGCTTTTTCCGTTTTTCTTCGCCTCTCTCGCCGATACCGCGTCGCTTGAATTATGGCTCGTCAACGGCGCAATCTATCTATGGTCGCTGACCCGCCGGAACAACCGCGCCTCCGCGGTTTACCTCTGCCGCTGGCTCTGCGCTTCACTTGGAGTGATTTTCTATCGGAGCCTCGCCGGAACGGACGGCTTGCCCCTCGCCGCGCTGCTCCTCAACCTCGTCGTGTTAACCTGCGGCGGCAAAATCCTGCGCGCGCTTTACCGTCTGACCGCAAAGCTCTGCAACAGCTACCGCGCCTGGCGCTTCGGTCCGGTCCGCATCATCAACCACGCGATTTACACCTTCCTGGCGGCGGCGGCCGGCTTTTACGGCGCGGCGGCCCTGTCCGGAGCGGACTCCCTCGCACCGCTGCTGCTGATCACAATCTCGTCCCTGATCGGCGGCGCGTTGTGGGCGCAATTCATCGAGGGCTCGGCGAGACTGCTGCGTCCCTTCGGCTATTACGGGGCGGTTTTCGGCGCGATTTCCGGCATTCTCCTCTGCGCCATCTTCCTGAACGCAAATGAATTGTGGATCCTCTTCGCGGCGCTGGCGACGGTCGCGCCGTGGACACACAGCATCGGACGGCTGCGCTGCATGGTACAGGGCTGCTGCCACGGCGGCCCACTGGAACATGCCGAATTTTTCGCCTACGGGGTCCGCCATGTCAACCCCTCCTCGCGGGTGTGCAAATTCACCGAATTCATCGATAAACCGCTGCACTCCTCGCAGCTCTATTCGATTTTCCTCAATCTCCCCATCGGCCTGTTGCTGTTGATCCTCTGGCAAAACCGGCTTCCGGCGGGACTGATCACCGGACTCTATTTCATGCTGACCGCGCTGGCGCGCTTCATCGAGGAAGGCTGGCGGGGCGAACCGCAGACGCGCCGTTTCTGCCGCCTCACGGAATACCAATGGCTTTGCGTGCTCTTCGTCGCGATCGCCTTTGCGATCTGGTCGATCCCGGGTTCGATGATCGCCACGCCAAGCCCCGTTTCCGACGGTTGGGGAAACGCGGCGGCGGCCTGCGGAGTCGGTTTGCTTTACGTCTTCGCCATGAGCATGGACTTCCCAGACTCCAATCGCCGCTTCTCACGCCTGACCGGATAAGGCTTTACCGTACGCTTCGGGCTCGCCGAAGCCGTATTTGCGGAAACGTCCGCCATCCATGTAAACCGCGAAGGTGGTGAAACTCCGGATACCGAGTCCGTGATAGGCTGCAAGGTCGCGCTCGAGAATGCCGGGCGACACCACCGGGTGGACCGCTGGGCGTTTCCAGTTGCTGAAGAGCGAGGAATCAAGGTGGTGTTCGAGAATGTGGCCGGCCGAGGCGGAAAAAATCTCGAGCTGTGCAACAATGCATGCAGTAACGGCGATTGATTTCGCACGCGGGGTCGTCGATGGTGTGTCCGCAGCAACGGGCGATCGGCGCGAATTCAACGCTGAAAAGTCGCTCTATCAATTTTCGCTCCGGTAATCGCGCGGGCTCTGTCCGTAACGGGCGCGGAAGCGGCGCGAGACATAGTTGGAGTCGGCGAAGCCGCTCGATGAGGCGATTTCGCCGATGGAGCGTGAGCTCTCGCGGAGCAATTTCGCTGCGTGGTTCAGCCGGACGCGGAGCAGATAATCGCCGGGGCTGCTGCCGGTGGCGGCTTTGAAGAGGCGAAGCAGGTGATTGGGCGAAAGGTGGGCCGCCGCGGCGAGTTCCGCGAGCGTGATGCGGTGGGCGAAATCCCGCTCGATCCGGCTGACGGCTTCGCCGATGCGGAGCAGCGCCGCCTGGTTTTCGCGCGGCGCTTCGGCGTAGCTCCGGGCGACGAAGACGATCAATTCGAGCAGCAATGCCAGCGCCGCCGCTTCGAAGCCGGGGGCCTGTGAACGGAGTTCCTGCCGGAGCCGCCGGACCAGCGCTTCGGCGTGCATTCTTTTTTCGCCGTCGAGCCGGAGCCGTCCCGCCCCGGATTTGTCGCGCGAGGCGGGTTCGAGGTGAAAAATCACGTGATATCCCGGAATCTGTCGCAGCGAATGAAACGGCAGCGGCAGCCGCGCCGGATCGAACTGGACGTTCAGCATCCCCACTTTGCTCCGTTCCGCGAAGTGGTGCCGGAGATTCCCCTGGATCAGGAAAACATCCCCCGCGCCGACCCGGTACTCCTCGCCGTCGATCCGGTGAACCGTCCCGCCCGAAGTGATCAGCACCAGCTCACAGAAATCGTGAAAATGTTCGACCGAGGTCAAGTCGTGCGGATGCTGAAGGTGCGGCGAAGGATTCACCTCGTGCACCGCAATCGGAACCCCTGAGGTGAAGTAATCGGCGCCGAGGGCCTGTTTTGCGGTTTGAGTGTACATGGTGATATCATACCTTTTGCAATCCGATATTGCAAATCAGAACAGCGGAAAAATAACGGTTATCACGATAAAACAGAATGAGAAAGCGAATTTTCCGGCATAAAGGTGATATTGTGCTGATTTTTGGTGACATTTTCAAGGTTTCCGCCGAAAAAGCGGTTATAGTATCGGTGAAACAACCACCGAAAGGATTTTTTTATGAGCTTTCCATTTGATTTAGTCACCGCGCGTTCGATGCCGTTCGGGTGTGTCGGGTCTCCTTTGAGCGATCCCTTCGGCGGCGCGGTGCTGGAGCGCTGGGATTCGCTCGAGGTCGCCCGGGTGCTGGCCTGGGCGGGGCGCGAGGGGTATATCGAGAGCACGAGTTACCATGACGACGACCTGGTGCCGTGGGATCCGGAGAACCCTGAGGACGACCTCGATCCGGCGGGGCCGGTGCGCGCGAAACTGGAAGCGATCAAGGCGGTGCTGGACGGGGCGGGACTTACGGTTCACGCTTCCATTTGCAGTCTCCACGGCCACAAAATGTTCCGCGACGGGGGACTCTGCAATCCCGATCCGGCGATCCGGGCACTGGCGGCGAAGAAGGTGGAGCGGACGCTCCGGATCGGGCAGTTTTTCGGCGCGAAATATTATGTCTACTGGGTGGCGCGCGACGGCTTCGAGGTGCCGGTTTTGACGCAATGGGAGTCGCTTTACGACTGGCTGGCCGAGGGGCTCAATCATGTGACCGACTATATCCGCGAACGGAAGATGACCAATTACATCGGGGCGACGGTCGAGCCGAAACCGAATGAGCCGAGGGGGCAGATGTTTCTCCCCACCAGCGGCCATGCGGCGGGATTTATTCTCGGGCGGTTGAAGGAGAAGGATTTCTGGGGGGTCAATCCGGAGCTCTTGCAGCATGAATCGATGGCGCTGATGAACGCTTCGATGACGGTGGGTTATTTGTGTGCGTTGAACAAGCTCAAATTCCTGCATTTCGGGTCGCAGATCAAGGCGCAGTTCGACAATGATTTTCCGCCGTTGACGGGGCCGGAGGGGTTGAAGGAAACGGCGATGATGTTTCACACGCTGGGCCGGATCGGCTGGAAGGGCGTGGTGGAGTTCGACTGCCACATGCTGCGCGCCGAGGGAAAGCCGGGGGATGAAGAGGGCTGCCGCAAACAGTTCATCATCGATTGCGTAACCGCGCTCTCGATGGCGCTGGAGCTGGCGAAGCGGGTGGAACTGCCGACGGAGTTCCGTTCGCAGTCGGAGGCGGATCTGCGCTCGATCCGGCAGATGTGCGCGCTGCCGGAGCCGGAGGTGAGACGCCGCGGGCCGCAGACCAGGTAGGAGCGGAGCGCACCAGCGCGTCGCGACGGGTCCAGGGCCGCGAGGCCCTGGCGCAGATTCCAAAGGGCGCGGAGCCCTTTGGTGGAGTGTGAGGTGAAACCTCGCCGTCCTCACCCGGGCGAAGCCCAGCTCAAGAA
>JAVBUI010000332.1:0-5780 GCA_031555495.1 Victivallaceae bacterium
AAGCTGGAAGCCGGGCTGGATCGACTGGATCCGCAAATGATCCTCTTCGTTGACCATCACCCCCGCCGACTCGTCGGCGCGGCAGCAAAGCACCGCCCCCGCGCCGCGCGCCAGGAGGTCGCGGCTGGCCAGACGGCGCTCGAAGAGGATTTCGCGATCCTCTTCGTCGAGGAGCTCCACCGGGAGCACCAGGGCGTCGCTTCCGAGGGCGCCGCTGTCACTGACCGCTTCGGCGACGATCATCCCCACTTTTTCAAGTTCGCTCCGGTCGGCGGCTACCGGGAAAACCCGCCCGGCCAAGTTCCGCGCCAGCCGGATCCGCGAACTGATCGCGATGTCTTCGCCCGGCCCGGCGTCGGTGAGAAAGCTGACTTTATTGCGGAGAAGGCGGTTGATCGATTTATTCATCGGAGCCCTCCTTCAGGTCGCGGACACGGTCGCGGAGCACCGC
Organism: Victivallaceae bacterium; assembly: GCA_031555495.1. GTDB lineage: Bacteria > Verrucomicrobiota > Lentisphaeria > Victivallales > Victivallaceae > JAVBUI01. The sequence goes on from JAVBUI010000332.1 coordinate 452, forward strand.
CGCGCGTTCGTAATCCTCGGCGGCGACCGCGCGTGCGAGCTCTTCGCGACAGCGTTCGAGCTCGGCGATCCGCGCTGCGCCGCTGTCCGGCGCGTCGGCCTGGCCAGCCGCCCCCGGGCGCTTGCCGAGGTGGGCGTGGCCGCGCTGCATGTTTTCAAGGACGGCGCGGATGATCTGGTCAAAGGTTTTGTAACAGTCGGGACAGCCCAGCCTGCCGCCGGATTCGCGGATTTTGGGCGCGGTCCAGCCGCAGGTCGGGCAGGCCAGATGGACGTCCGGCGGCGCGGCGTTCGGCGCGCCCGGCATGATTTTGCTGATCAGCATTCCCAAAGGATTCATGGGATCGAACTGGAACCCGGCGTTTTTGCCCTGTTCGGCGGCGCACTGGTTGCAGAGGTTGATGGTTTTTTTCTCGCTGCCGTGGATCTCTTTGATATGGATCGTGGCGTCGTTCTTTTGACAGATATCGCATAACATTTTGAGCTTGTCTCCTCAAAACAGGATTGCATTTCGGACCAAGGGTGGATATATTCTATAACGTAAAAGAGGAAACGGAAATTGCAAGGAGAACGCGTATGAAAATCGGGATAATCGGAGGCAGCGGACTCAGCCGGCTGCCCGGACTGGAGAACGTATCCGAAAAAACCGTTGAAACTCCCTTCGGGCTTCCCTCCGCGCCGATCCTCGACGCGACGCTTGGCGAGGCCGAGCTTTTCTTCCTCGCCCGCCACGGCAAAGGGCATACGATCCTGCCTTCCGAAATCAATTTCCGCGCCAACATCGCCGCGTTGAAAATGCTCGGGGCGACTCATATTTTAAGTGTTTCCGCAGTGGGGAGCCTCCGCGAAGAGATCCGGCCGCGCGACGTGGTGATCCCGGACCAGTATTTCGACCGGACCAAGCGCGGGGGGGGCGAGCACACCTTCTTCGGCGGCGGGGTGGCGGGGCACATCGCCTTCGGCCATCCGGTCTGCCCGGAGCTGTCGGAACTCGCGGCCGAGGCCGCCGGGGAGGCGATCCGGGAGGGCGGTGATCCGGGGCGGAAGGTTTTCCGGCAGGGGACGTATGTCAATATGGAGGGCCCCGCCTTTTCGACCAAAGCCGAGTCGGAATTTTACCGCTCGACCGGCGCGTCGGTGATCGGCATGACCAACCTCGCCGAAGCGAAGTTGGCGCGTGAGGCCGAAATTTGCTATGCCACAGTGGCGATGGTGACCGATTACGACTGCTGGCACCCCGATCACGACCATGTCACGGTCGAAATGGTGGTGGGGCATTTCCACGCCAACGTCAAGCTCGCGCAGGAGATCATCAAAATCGTGACGCGCCGGGCGCAAGCGGGAATGGCGCGCAAATGCGGCTGCCCCGATGCGCTCGCCGGAGCGATCCTGACCGATCCCGCGGCGATTACCGAAGAGGCAAAAGCGAGGCTCCGCCCGGTGATGGGGAGATACCTCAAATGAAAAACGACATTCAAACCGTCGAAGTGAAACTTCCCGTCAACGGCTACCGGATCCTGATCGGGCCATACCGGGAAACCGGAGCGGAGCTCAAAGCGCTCACGGGTTCGCGCCGGACGCTCCGGGTGGCCGACAGCAACACCGCGAAACTCCTGGCCGCCGCGCCGGGCGAGGCCGAATGGGTGTTCCCGGCGGGGGAAGCGTCGAAAACCTTTGAAAACGCCGCGAAGCTCTGCGCGGCGGCGGCAAAACTCGGCTGCGACCGTTCGTCGCTCTTCGTCGCCTTGGGCGGCGGGGTGACGGGGGACCTGGCCGGTTTCGCGGCGGCGATTTACATGCGGGGGGTTGATTACGTCCAGATCCCGACCTCGCTTCTGGCGATGGTCGATTCGTCGGTGGGAGGCAAAACCGGGGTTGACTTGCTCGAGGGCAAGAATCTTGCCGGGGCGTTCCACCAGCCGAAGCTGGTTTTGATCGATCCGGTGTTCCTGAAAACGCTGCCGCTCCGGGAAAGGGTGGGGGCGTTGGCGGAGGTGGTCAAATACGCGGTGATTTTCGACGCCGGATTTTTTGCAGACCTCGAGCGCGACGCGGAGAAATTGACCGCCCCCGAGCCCGACCCGGTGTTGTTCGGCGAAGTGATCCGGCGCTGCTGTCAATTCAAGGCCGACATCGTCGCCGAGGATGAACGCGAACTGGGCCGCCGGGCGTTGCTGAACTATGGTCATACTTACGGACACGCAGTCGAACTGTTGTCCGATTTCCGCTTGAGCCACGGCGAAGCGGTGTCGATCGGGATGGTGCTGGCGGGCCGCTTGGCGTACCGCAACGGCTACTGGAGCGGCGAGGAATTCGAACGCCAGCGGCGGCTGCTGACCCGGCTCGGGCTGCCGACGGAACTGGCTCCCGAGTATTCGCGCGAAGCGATGCTGGAATTGATGGGACGGGACAAAAAGACCCGTCAGGGGCAATTGACCTTTGTTTTGCCCGCGGCGATCGGTCGGGCCGAAATTGTGCGGACGCTCGGAGTCGAAGCGGTCCGGGATGCGATGAAATAACTTTATGGAGCTTGTTGGCCAATGACGGACCGCGAAGCGTGTATCTTGTTCAATATGATTTCCGGGATTGGGTACGTGAAGTACCGGGCGTTGTGCGACGCATTCGGCTCGCCCTCGAAGGCGATTGAGCAACCGCCGGAGCGCTTGCTGACGGTGCCGGGAATCGGGCCGCAGCTGGCGGAGCGGGTGGCGAACTGGGAACGCGACGTCGATCTTGCGGGTGAACTGGCTTTCGCCGAACGCGGCGCGGTGCGGATTCTTACTTTGTTTGACGAAGCGTATCCGGCGGTGTTGCGGACGATTTACGATCCGCCTTTGGTTCTTTACATTCGCGGCACGCTGCCGGAGTTCGGGAACGGCAATGCGCTGGCGGTGGTGGGGACGCGGCGGATGTCGCGGTACGGCGAGGAGATGACGAACCGGATTACCGGTGACGCGGTGGCGGCGGGGATGGTGATTGTCTCCGGGCTGGCCAATGGGGTCGATACGGTGGCGCACCGGGCCACGGTGGAGGGCGGCGGAGTGACGGTGGCGGTGCTGGGCGGGGGGCTGGCGAAGCTTCATCCGCAGGAGAATGTGCCGTTGGCGCGGGACATCATTGCCGCGGGAGGAGCGGTGATCACGGAATTTCCGATGAATTTTCCGGTGAGCCGGACATCGTTTCCGCGCCGCAACCGGATTGTGGCGGCGTTGTCGGATGCGGTATTGGTGACGGAGGCGGGGTTGGAGAGCGGAGCGTTGATAACGGCGAATCTGGCGGCGGACCGCAAGACGGTGATGGCGGTGCCGGGCCGGGTGGACAATCCGCAGGCGCGGGGGTGTCATGAATTGATCAAGAACGGGGCGACGCTGGTGGAGAGTTTCGCGGACGTGGCACAGGTGATGGGGTTCGGGCTGCTGCCGCTGGACGAGGTTCGCGAGGAGGAAGTGGAGTATGATGCGGGCTCGGTTTCGGATTTGGGGAATGAGGCGCGCCGGATTTTGCTTTTGCTGGAGAGCGGGGAGAAGAGTTTTGATGAGCTGGCGTTGGAGAGTGCGTTCGATGCGGGTTTGATGAGTTCGATATTGATGCAGCTGGAGTTGAAGATGCTGATCCGGTGCTCGGCGGACCGCCTGTACTCGCGAAGATAAAAAATAAAAAAATAAAAAAAAGCGCGAAGCGCTAATCCCGGCCAGCGTTCGGCTGGTCGCAGTCCAGGGGGCGAACACCCCTGGTCGCTCCGGCTCCACCGGAGCGAAGCAAAGCGCAGCGCTCCCCCCGAAGTCGGCGGAGCCGACACCATCCTGCGGGAGCGAGGTCGGCAGCCGGATCACGAAGTGACCGGCGGACGACATCGAGCGAAGCAGTGGAACGGTCGCTCCGGGCTGGCGGCCTCCGCTCGGGCCGGGCTCCGCACCGCGACTGGCGTCGCGTTTCTTGAGCTGGGCTGCGCCCGGGCGAAGTCGGCGAGGCGCTGCCTCACACTCCGCCAAAGGGCGTTGCCCTTTGGAATCCCACCAGGGCACTGCCCTGGACCAGGACAGCGGGCCGGTCGCTTCGCTCTCTCGGCCCGGGGGCCAGAAATAACATTGAAGGTACAACAGGACCACACATGCACAACTTCATCCGCCGCCACCGATACTTGCTCTCGCTCCTCCTGCTCGGCTTCGTCCTCCACCTCCTGATCGCCTTCCCCGGTCTCCACAGCGGGGACCCCGATGCCTTCTTCTCACGCCCCGACTCTCCCGGCTACCTCGGCCCCGCCCGCGCCCTCGTCGCCAACCATGCCTATCTCTCCGACATCGACGGCACGCCCCACTTCGTCCGCGTCCCCGGGCTCCCCGTCTTCCTCGCCGCCGTTTTCAGCCTCTTCGGGCTCAACAACTGCGGCGCCGCCGTCCTCTTCCTCGGCATCATCGGCGTCGCCACCGCCATTCCCGTCTACCTTGCCGGCAAAGAGTGGCGGGACGACCGGACCGGCCTCCTCGCCGCCGCTCTCTTCATCCTCTACCCCACCGCCCTCGCCAACCGGCCGCTGCTGCTGACCGACACGCTTTTCACCTTCTTCGCCGCCTTTCAATTCTACTTCTTCGTCCGGCTTTATCAACGCAAAACCCCCGCCGATTTCCTCTGGTCCGCCGCCTTCGCCGCCCTCGGAGCGTTGATCCGGCCGATCAACTTCACCTGGATTCTCCCCGCCCTCGTCATGCTCGCTTTCACTCCCGGCATCGTTTGGAAAAAGAAAATCATAACCGGTCTGACAGGCGCGCTCCTCTTCTTCGCCATCCTCTTCCCCTGGATGGCGCGAAACGCTTCGCTCGGCGCTGGTTACACGCTAGACACCAACACCGGAGCCATGGTCCACCAGAATGGCGCCATGCTCCTCGCCGCCGCCAACGGCACCAGCTATGAAGCCGAAAAACAGCGGATCATCGCCGAAGTCGACTCCGAACTGGCCGACCAAGATCGCTACCCCGACGAAAAAAGCCGCGAGGCTTACCGGATCAAACGCTTCAAGGCGATGATCGCCCGGCATCCCGCGCTCTGGCTCTCGCAGCATATTCAGCCGAAAACGCTGCTGCCGGACTTTCCCGCGCTCTGTGAAAATCTCGGCTTGACAAAATCCGACCGGGGGACGCTCAATGTATTGCAACAAAAAGGCTTGTGGGCGGCGGTCAACCATTATTTCGACGGCAAACTTTATATTTTGCCGATTCTGGGAGTGCTGATGATTTTCCCGGCGCTGCTGCTGGCGGGGAGCGCGGTTTCATTCTGGGGGGCGCTCGGACATTTCCGCCGGGATTACATGGTTTTTTTCTTTTTTCTTGGTT
>JAVBUI010000388.1:0-2841 GCA_031555495.1 Victivallaceae bacterium
GTGGTTCATGTCGATGGGCGAGGTCGCGGACGGTTCGATCCGCCACCGGCTGCTGCTCTGGGAAGGCGGCACCGGCATCATCGCCGGGAATTGGGCGCATGGCGTGGGGACGCTCAAAGCGGTCGGCGACACTTATCACCACTGGTATCAGCCGCTCTGGCTCAATGAGCATTATCTTACTTTGATCAACGACTTCCTGACCATTGCCGCGCTCCACGGCATCTGGCTCCCGGTGCTGTTGCTGGCGGTCACGCTTTTTCTGCTGCAGAACGGGATACAATATTATTTGCGCTGCCGCAACCCTTTGCTGCTTTATGCGGTTTTCGCCGTCGCCGGATACCTGATCGCGGGAAGTTTCACGACCTGTTACCGGTTTGACGAAATCGCCTGGCTCTTCGGTATTTCCATCGCGGTCGCCGCCGCATTCGTCGTTTACGGCGCGATCCGGCGGCGATTCCCGTGGAAACACTGGAACTTCTGGCCCGCGCCGCTCTGCGCCGTGCTCTGCGGCCTTGCGGTGCTCGGTTTTGGCGCGACGGTCAACCGGGCGCTGCCCTATCGCTGGGAGTACGGCAAAGCCGGGAATTTCGAGGTATTGAAGATCCAGGCCGCCGGCAAAGCCGCGGGCGAAATCATCGCGATCATGCCGGAACGCGGAGACTCGATCCGCAAAACACTGCGCCCGCTGGTGCTCGAAGGCTATTCGGTGACCGTGCTCTTCCTCGAGCCCGGTTTCGCCGTCCTCGACGACGGGGCCGCCGCGCTTCGGGAGCTCGTTGCCGCTCACCGCGCGCCGCCGGTTCTGCTCGGCGTCGGAAGCGAGCAATCGATTCAGGCCGTCGCGCTCGGCAGCCGGTTGGCGCCGGATGCTTTTTCGCTGATCATCGTCGCGGAGTTGCCGGATGACTGGCCGTTTCCCGAGCTTTCGCCGCGGCAGCAGATCGTGAAGTCGGCGATTCCGATGGTGATCCTCTGCCGGGAAGAGAACAAAGCGTCCGCCCGTGAGTTGGCTTTGCTCGGAAAACCGTACCGTACCGTCAACATCGCCTTCTTCGCCGAAGGGGTTCCAGCCGCCGGTGAAATCGCCGGCGCAATCAAAGGATTGAATCATGCAGCAGAATAACGGCAAAAAGCGAACCTTCCAGATTTTGATCACCATTTGCGTCGTGCTCGGCGTGATCCGGATCGCGATGTTTATCCAGGAGTACCGCGAAAGGCCCGTGCTGCCGCCGGGAGCCGCCGTCGCGCCCGCGAAGCCGCCGCCGAAGCCGCCGAAGCCGCCGGAGCCTACCGAAGACAAGCCGGAGGAAAAAATCGAGAACGGGCTTCTCATCGGCCGCTTCACCTTCAAAGCCTCTTTGCCGTTCAACGAGACCTCCGCAGTCGGCTATCTCATTCCGGTCGACGACGCCGGCAAACCGCTGCCGGGGGCGGCGGATATGATTTTTTATGCTCCCGTCGGCGGCGAGTGGCGGCGCACCAAGCCGGGAGCCCAGCCCTGGCTGCAGAGATTGGCGCGGGAAAACAGCTGTTCGGCCTTTACGTTGCAAATTTCATCCGATATTGACTTTACGGATGAGCGCAAGATTTATTACATCTATCCCGAAGCCGGCTGGTTCGACGTCATTTTCAAGATGCAGCGGAAAATCGCCAAACGGTTCAACCTTCCCGAACGGAAACTGATCATCACCGGCATCTCCGCCGGGGGCAGCATGGCGCAGAACCTCATCGCCGCCCACCCGGAGAAGATCGACGGCGCCGTCTGGAACGGCGGCAGCCGTTACGACATGCCGTCCCGGAAATCCGACCACATCCCCCGGCTGATGATCAACACCTGGGGGTGTCCCGGCGAAAAGCCGAGCGCCGAACTCACCGATCAGCTTCGGCAGCGCGGTGTTCCGGCGCTTTTCACCGCAATCGGGGCGGACCCCGAATTGAAGCTGCTGAATCACCACAATCCCGGTCCCGATTACTATTTCCTGATGGAAAAATATATCGCCGGTCTCATTCGCTTGAGGCGCGAAAACAATGGCAAAATGCCGCCTTTGAAGGAATGGAAACACCGGGACGGGCTGGATTATTTCCCCGATGCGGAATTTGCCGAAGTCTGGCGCAAGCGTCTTACGGTTCAGCCGCCGATGGATCGATCGGGGCTCTTCGGCGTCTATCCGCACCCCGGGGCGGGCGACCGGCTGGCGATTGTCTTCACTGAAAAAAGCAATGCCGAAAATCCCCTCACGCTCGATTTGTTTTATCATCTTTCCCGCCGGGGCACGGTGCCGGTTTCGATCAACATCGGAGACGACCTTCTCGGCGGCTCCGTCCGGGGACGGCGGGCGCTGGCGGCGGTGATGGGCGACGAACGCTGGAAAAAGCTGCCCGTTTACGTCGTCGGCTTCGGCGGCGCCGGGCAGGTCGCCGCGATCGAAGCGATGCGTTACAGCGGGCGGGAAATCAAAAAAATCACGCTTTTCGACACGGTTTACGATTCGCCGTTTCCGGATATTTCCATTGCGAATCATCGCGCTTCGAGCCGGATTCCATTGCGGATTTATCTCAATAACATCGGGGAATTCGCGGGGCGGAAGATCCCGGATACCGAATTTTTGAATGCGTCATCGTCCTCATTGACCAACCAAAGCTGGCATGCAAGGTGCGTCGCAACCGTCGAGCCGGAGACGCTGTGAAAAAAGGTGCTTCAGCCAAACTTCAACTTGTGCTGCTGACGCTGGCCGCCGTTTTCCTGGCGCTGGCGCTTGGGCTCAGATGGTACGCTTCGACGCTGCCGCCGCTCGAAGTCACCGTGCTCGAGCCCGCGCCGGAGATGTTCCGCGCCGAGCT
>JAVBUI010000053.1:0-2702 GCA_031555495.1 Victivallaceae bacterium
ATTCGCCCGCCGGTCAGCGTCACCTTTGCGGGACGGTCGGCGGTCAGCGTGAGCTTGCCCGCCATCAGGTCAAAGTCGGCGGCGACCGGAGAATCGGCGGTGAAGACGCCGGGCATTTCGCGGACGTTGAAGCCGAAGCGGTGAAAAGGCTCGTCGAGCAGAAACGCGCCGCCCGGGAGCAGTTCGAGCAACGCAGGTTCCGGCAATTGCAGCGCGATCAGATTTCCCGACTGGGCCGCCGACGGACGCGCGTCCGGCGCGCCGGGACGCAGGATCGACGCGAAGCGGACCGTTCCGCCCTTCCGTCCGGGAACCAGGATCGAAAACCGCGAAGCGAGCCCCGAGGCACGCAGCGACGCTCCGCCGGGCACCTTCTGTTGTTCGAGCTCCGCCGGGAGCGAACAGCCGATCGTCCACGGGCCGCCCCGCGGCGGGGTCACGGTGAATTCGGAAGTCGGAGCGGCGACCGCGGCGCGGGTCTCCTGCGGCGTTTCGAAGTCGGACAAAATCTGCGGGGTCTTAGCATCGGTCAGTTGGGTCACTTCGTCGAGTTCGAGGAGGAAGCCGTTTTCCCGGATCAGCAACGTCCGCACCCAGTCGTGGCCGTTGAATTTCGCCACTTTGCCGCGCAGGAAGGCGGTTTTGCCGGTTCGTCCCGATTGAAGAACTTCGGTATATTTGGCCACTTCCGCGTCGCCGAGGCCGTCGCGGTACAGCGTCAGCTGATTGTGATAGCCGCGCAGCAGCGGGGTTCCGCGCAAATAGAAACTGATCAAGGCGAAATTGTGAAACGGATTGCGGCCCGATTCGAATTTGGCGTCGAGCAGCGCGAAATCGTTTCCTTCAGCGCCTTGACGGCGATAGCTCATCCACTCGACCACCCTGGTTTTGTCGAACGGCGGATTCCACTCGTCCATGCCGCGCGCGTCGAATTGCGCCGCGCGCCAGGCGCCGTCGGTGTCGGAGAAGTAATTGCGTTCAAACGGCTTCACCGCCCAGAAGGAACGGCCGAGCCGGAATTTTCCGGTATCGAAACCGGTTTTCAGCTTCAACAGTTCCACCGGGGCCTGATTGCCGGTCAAATACGCGCAATAGCTGAGGAAACCGGCGTCGGAGAAAACCTGCGACCAGTCATCCGGCGTCCGGTCGGAGAGCAGCATCAGCGCTTCGACGTATTTGCCGATTACCGGACTCCCGACGTACTTGAGCCCGCCGTCGAGCAGCGCGAAGTCGAAAGCGGGTCGCAGGAAGGAGTTGTACCAGTAGACCGAACCGGCGTTGATCGCCGGGTACTGATCGAGCGTCCGGAACATCCGGCGCGAGGTCGCCAGCGCGTCGCGGCCGTCGCGGGACGGGTAATATTTGTCGAAATAGCGCCCGGCCACATAGACGGTCAGCGCTTCCGAGATCCAGTGGCGGTCCGACAACTTGGCCGGGGTCTCCTTGAGCTGAAAAAGTTTATAAATGCCCTTGTCGCCGTTGGTGCGGCGGGTGTTGAGCTGTTCGTAGAATTTCTTCGTCACCCGGAGGCGGTCGGCTTCGGAGAAAAACGGGTGCTCCTCCACCAGGTCCCAGTACAGGATGTACATCGTCGAGCAATAGTGATAGGGATTGCCCAATGGATTGCGCAAGTCGGAATAGGCAAACTCATTCTTTTCGTCGCGGTTCAGCTCCTTGGCCACTTCTTCGTCCGGGAAGGCGAGGCGGAGGAACTCTCCGGCGTATTTGGGATCGTTGGTCTGATAGAACAAGGCCAGATTTTTACTGACCAGCGTCCAGCCGAAATCGTCCCAGACCAGCGCTTCTTTGGCGTTTTCAGGCGGGATTTGGCCGTCGCCGAGCTTGAGCTCGACGAGATATCCGTCGAAGCGGAGGCTTTTGCCGGGCGGCAGTTTGGCGATCAATGTTGTCAGCTTCTCCACCGCCAGGCGGTCGCCGGCGAGGTCGCTCCCCCCGGCGGTGACCACGTTGCGGCCGTCGCCGAGGGGATTGTGAATGCTGCGGACGACATAGCCGCCCTGGCCCGGATACTTGCCGTCGATGATCGTGTAGAAGCGGTTGTAGAGATTTGACACCGTCAAATTGACGTCGCGGCCGCCGATCGTGATCAGATTGGCCGGGAGTTTGCCGCCCGCTCCCGCATCGTCGGCGAGGACCGGCAACCGGACGCCGGTTTTCGCTTCGACGGCGTCGGCTACGGCGGCGGCGAGTTCCGGGTAGGGGGCGGCGGCCGGGGCGACGATGGCGGCGGCCGCTTTGCCGTCGCGGACGAGGTCGGTGGCGAGATGGAGATTGCGCGATTCGATTTCGAGCACGCCCGGAATCCGCATCGGGTCGGCCTTGACCGGCGGGAAGGGGATGTCGGACGATTCGAGTTTGAAGTTCGTCAGCCGGATTTCCGGCGCGCCTCCGGCGGTCACGATGAATGCGGTGACGCCGGTGCTTCCAGCCGGAGCTTTGAGGTCCACTGCGGTCACGGTGCTTCCGTCGTCGTAATCGGCGAGCGGGACTTGGCGGAGATAATCGGAATTGCCGAAGGTTTTGAGCGGGTATGGATAAAAACGGAGTTGGAGATAGGCCCCTTTGCGGCTTTTGCCGGGGAGCGGGGCCGTCTCAAGGAGTGCCCGGTAATAAACGTCCCCTTTCACCGGGAATTGACGAGTCAGTCCGAGGCTTGCCTTGCTGTCGGTGACGATCAGTTC
>JAVBUI010000306.1:0-12287 GCA_031555495.1 Victivallaceae bacterium
CTATCCCGAGGCCGACGTTCGGCCGGCACACTGTACAGTGTCTTGCCGATGCGGATCAGGACCTGGTCGCCCCTCGTCGTAATGCCGTCCGCGCTCCCCGGGAGCTTGAAGCTTGCCACAGGCTCGCCCCTGCCGTCGAAAACCATGCCTTGGCGTCCGCCTGCGACGTAGATCCTGCGCCCCGCCACGCCCACCCGGTCCGGCATGAACGGGAGCGAAATACTCCACAGCGGTTCCGCCTTGCCGTCGATCAACACCAGTTCGCGGAATTTATTCACCATCGCGATCTCCGGCCTCGCATCCCCCGTCACATCTCCCGCCGCAAGGTCGTTGTAGAACCGTCCCATGCTCTTTTCGCCGGGCCCGAGGTTGAGCTGGTACTTCGGTTTGCCGTCCCCGTCGTAGATGTTGAGCCAGAGATACATTCCCTGACTGTCCGCCGCCGCTTCGTCCTTGCCGTCGCCGTCGAAGTCGGCGATCAACGCTTTGGTCCGGTACAGCGAGCCGAACGACGGGAAATTCTTGTGCCCCGCCACGTTGTCGCGGAACTTCACCGAGCTCGAACCGTCCGCGCCAGAAACCGTCCACATGTAATTGCCGTCCGCCGCCGAATGACGCAGCGCGAAAACGTTGTCGAAACCATGGCTCCCCCGAATCACTCCGAGCTGCCGCCCCGGTCCCCAGGTGTGGGGATAACGGGCAATCAGTTTACCGTCGGCGGCGATTTTTTCGGTCGTACAGGCGCTCCCGGCGTACAACGCCTCGCCGCCCTTCGTCGCGGCGACCGCAAGCGAAAATACGCCCGGATTGACCGGCTTGAACCAGTAATACTTCTGGGTAGCCTCCACTTCGGGAGCGAGGACGGACGTGAAACTCCAGCGGCGGGTGCCGTCTTGGTTGAAAGCGATGACCTTCTCATCGACGCAGCCGGCCACGACCAGCTTCTCGGCGGGCCATTCGACCGCGCATTGAACGCGGTTATCGGCGGTGAAGGTTTTCATCACCTTGCCGTCGGCATCGAGGACATAGACATTGTTCCCGGAGGCCGCGAGGAAGCCACCCCGCGGGCGCGGCGAAACGAATACGACCGCGTCGGGAAACTCGGCGTATTTTTTGAGTTCAATTTCCGGCGGAGGCGCTTTCTTCGCGTCTTCGCCGGCGGAGGCGGCGACCGGCGCGGCGAGTCCCTCGCGGTATTTGACGAGCTCGCCGGGCTTAAAGGTGAAGACGCTTTCGCCCGCCTTGACGCTTTCGTTTCTACCGCCTTCAAATCGAATCGTCCCCGCCGACTCCGCGCGGCAGACGGCTTCTCCGGTGGCAAAATCCCAGTCGAGCGTCACTTTGACGTCCGAGGTGAACACGCCCGCGACCTGCGTCGCGTTGAGAGCGAAAAGGCGGCCGGGCTCCAGCAGCGCCAATTCCGCTTTGCCGAAACGTCCTTCGCCGGTGAAGGCGACCGCTTCGCCGATCCGGGCGCTGCCGGAGTCGAGTCTTTGCACTTCGGCGGGAGTGCCGGATTCGTTGCCGATCAGCGTAAAAATGCTTTCACTCGAGCCGCGTTTCGCGTCGAGCTTGACTTTGGTATAGCCGCTGCGGCCGTCGACGATGCCGCTTTCGCCGCCGCCGGTGGTCACCGTGGTGCGTGTTTTGCCCTCGGCGGCGAGCGAAAACGACATCGCGCCGATCCAGGCGGTCGGACTGCCGGATTGCACCGAAGCGACCTCGATTTCGAGCGTGTGGGAGCCTTTGGCAAGCCTCGTTTTGCCCAGCGCAATGACCTCGATCGGCATGTCGCCGCCGTCGGAATAGTGCGGCACGTCGCGCTTGATTGATTTGCCGTCGAGGTAAAAATTGAGCGTCGCGGCGCGGCTGCTGTGGCGCATCATCGATAGATTGAAGTCGCCCTCAAAGCCGGAGGGCGTGTCAAAGACGATTTTCGCCCGGTCGCCGACCTTTGAGGTTTCAAAGAGCGTGTTGCGGTCGCCCGACGAAATTTTGCCTCCGGCGGGAACGGTCGAGAGCACACAGTCGCGGACCCGCAACTCGTTGCCGCCGCCCACCACCAATTTTCCCGGCTCCGTCGCGACCGAGACCGTGGAGGCGGTCTGGAAGTTGAGCACGGCCGTGAGATCCTGCGAATCGACGCGCGGCGTCACCGTGTCTGCGATCAGGGCGAATTCGCCTTTGCGCAGCAGGAATTTCCGGTTCCATTCGCAATATGCGTGAGCGGGCACGCCGCCCGAGAACCAGACGCTGCCGCCTGTGACCCCGAAGTCGTAGAGTTCGCCCATGGTGGGAATGTGGGCCTCGGTGCTTCCCGCGAGGTAGGGCTGGAGGAAGTTGCCGAGACCGCTCAGGATATTTTTGCCCCCGATCCGGAGGCTGGAGATCGAGAGAAGCTTGAACGGCGTCCGGTACTCTTCGTTGAAGCAATTGACGCTGACGAAGTCGCCGCCGCCCCCCAGGCGGTCGCGGTAGCCGATGCCGAGATAACAGTTCTCGAGCGGATTCTTGAGCCCGAAAAGGCGGTGTTCGGCCTTGCTCATCGGCGCGGCAAGCCAGTTCCCGACCAATTCCGAGGGTTCGCGCTTGGCGATTTGCGGCATCGGGGCGAAGCTCTGGCCGAGCTTGAAACCCTCCTTCGGCCGCGGCAGCAAGTCGGCGTAGTAGAGGTATTTGCCGTCGCCGGTCTGCTCGGAGACAAGGTGAAAGGTCTGGCGCGAGGCGGTACCGAGGATTTCGCTCGTACCGGTGCCGTCCCACTGGGTTTCAAAGAAGCGCAGCGCATTGGCCCACGCTCCTTCGGGATTGAAGTAAGAGTCACCGTGCAAGGCGAAATAATTCGCCCCCGGATTGACCGAGCCCGAGAGGAACCAGCCAACGATGCCGCGTTCGCCCTCGATCCACGCATCGGGATTCTGCAGATTGGCCAGCGTGTCAACGGATGATTTGAGCGCCCGTCTCCAGGTCGCGCCGGGGTAGTCGCGGACGAAATAACGGCTGAGGACGTAGAGCGAAATCGACGCCCATTGCCCGTGGCGGCTCTGGATCACCGGGCCGCCGGAGCGGCCGTAGACCGCTTTGCCGATGCCGTCGTGATCGAGCTGTTTTGCCAATGCCTGCGTAACTTTAAGCCGGTCGGCGTCGCTGAAGAAGGGGTGCTCCTCGATCAGGTCCCAGAGGAGAATCATCTGGTGGCCCATATAATGATACGGCGACGAGAGCGGCGTTTTCGGATTCTCAATGCTCTCGGGGTTGAATTTCTGGAAGGCCTTGATCGCGGCGGCGTCCGGGAAGGCGAGACGCAGGAACTCTCTCGCGTACTTCTCGTCCCCGGTCTGGTAAAAGAGCGCCATCTGGGCCGCAACGTAGTTCCAGCCGTAGCCCCAGCCGATGCCGGAGGTCATCCGGGAATGAAAATTGCCGGGATCGTAGGCGTCAAGTGCGCCCTGGTAAGCGGGGACGCGCAACTTGAGGAGGTGGCCGAGCACCTTGGGTTTGGCGGCCAGCTCTTCAAGGAGCGCGTTGACCGCGTCGGCCACGCCCGCTTCGTCACTGCCGCCGACGATGATCGCGTTGAAATTCCCGCCGGTCGGGTTGTGGAGCGACCGGAGCTCGAATCCGCCCTTGCCGGGATAAACCGAATCGGTGTAGACGAAGCCTTCACGGTAAAGGCGGTTGAGAAGATTGTTGTTCTCACGCGCGCCGATCGCGATGACGTGTCCGGCGAGCGGGAGTTGCACCTTGGCGGCTGGCATTACTTTAGCGTCTCGGCCGGTGATCGCTTTTACCGCTTCGGCGATCCGTGCCGCCCCGGCGGCGGCCGCCGGGGTTTCGCCGACGGCGATGGCGACGCCGTCGAGCGGGGTGGGAATGGAAAGATCCTTGAGTTTGCCGATCACCGGTGTCAGTCCGTCACGCCCGGCGGCGGCGCTGAACTCTTTGACCGCCTTCAATTCAACCGACTTGACCGCGATCGCGGGCGAACCCTGCTTGTGGGTGTAGACAAAAATCCGGATCGCCTTGGTCCCCTCCGGCACCTCGATCCCGGCGAGGGTGGTCGAAAATCTCTCGCTGCTCTCCGCTTCGATCGGCACTTGAACATATTTATCCTGGGGCAGCAGCCGTACTTGGAGAAAGGCCCCTCCGGCGGTGGAATCTACGCTCTGGAGCTTCGCTTCGACGGCAACTTCGTACTTCCCCGTTCCGGCGACCGGAACGTCCTGAGATATCCCGGCTTCGGCCTGGTCGTCGGGGTCGGTGATCAGCAGAAGGCCGTCCTTGATTTGCGCCGAGGGCTTGACCGTGCCGTAGGGCCGCCAGCCGACCGGGAAGCCGTCGGGGCCGCCCTTGGTGAAATCGCCGTTGATCAGGACGCCGGGCTTGGACGCAACCGCAACCGCCGCTTCGGGAACGGGAGCCGAAAATGCGTCGACTTTGCCGAATTTGAAATTCCTGACCCGGAAATCGGGGGTCTGGGCGGCGTAGGTCCAGATGAAAACCTGAGCCCGGTTGCTGCCTTCGGGGATGTCGAGCCCGACCGTGGTAACGCCGCGCTGGAGCTGTTTAAAAGTGTACTTGTTCGACGGCAATGCGCGAAGCTGGATCAGCGCCCCCGTGAGGCTTGAGCCGGGAACCGGTTCGGCCTCGATGGAGATTTCGTATTTCCCGACCGAATCGAGCGGAAAAATCCGAACCATTCCGGTCTCGGCGCTGCCGCTCGAGTCGATGATCCGTACCATGCCGCCGTCTTCGCACTTGACGCTGTCGGGGCCGATTTTGCCGTAGAGCGTCCAGCCTTTGGGAAGTGTGTTTTCGCCTTTTTCGAACGGATAATCGGCAGCAAAAAGAAATAGCGCCAGCGATGCGGTCAATGAAGTCAACAATGTTTTGATCATGAATATGCCCCTTTTCTCTCAATTTACGGCATGAAAATCCCTTGCCGGGAGCCCTGTCCACAGGCTCCCGGCAGGGGTCTTTATAGGATAAGGCAGATTAATACGCGCTGGCGGAGTTGTTTTTCTGCTCGAAATGGTAATTCCAAACGGTATAGTTGGGATCCACCGAGGGTGCATTGTAGGGCGTTTTGCGGAGAGTGCCGACGTGTCCGTCCATGTAAGCGGAGTTGATGCCGGCGGTATGGCGATACCAGCCAACCCCCTGATACTGGGTATTCTCATCCCACCAGGTGCTCAGGAAAGCAGTCCAAAAGGCATCAGTGAAGTCGGCCTTGACCGACGGATGCTTGATCTGGCCCAGCTTTTGCCCCGGAGTCTGAACACCATTGGCATTGGTATAACCGCCGATGTTCTGGTAGCGGCCATAACCGCCGTTGGCTTGATAGGCCGCGCCGGCTGTGTTCCAAAGTTCAAAGACCGTCGTCTTGGGGCTGCCCGAGCTGATGCTCAGTTTGGTGTCCCACACCCCCACCTGCGACCAAGCAGAAGGACACATCGGAACCGCGGCGACGATCGCACCGGTGTCGTTGCGCCGGCGCGAGCAAAGGTCGCGGTCGTAGCGCCCTTTCCATACGGTGGCGAACCACCAATCGACACCGAGATTCTGGCAGGTGGGAAGCATGAAGCCGTTGTGGTCGACTGCGTAGGAGGCCGGGATGAAGCCGAGCTGCTTCAAATTGCTCCGGCAGTTGGCGTCGCGGGCTCTTTCCCGGGCCTTGTTCAACGCGGGAAGCAGCATCGCGGCGAGAATCGCGATGATCGCGATCACCACCAGAAGCTCAATCAGGGTAAAGTTTTTCCTCATCATGATATCCTCCTTTGCTATGATTAGTCGAACTTTGGAGTCCAGAGATTGTTGTAGTCGTTGCCGGAAGGGATCATGACCCTGCCATAGGGCTCGGAGGCGACGCGGCCGTCGAAATAGACGATCGGCATGGTGTTGCTCCCGTGACGCGGCAAAAGCCCCATCGAACCGTCACCCAGGTTGGCCGCGTAATAACCGCGTCCTTCCTGCATCACTCCGCTGATTTTGCGGGTGGTCTCGATGAACATCAGCTTGTGGCTCGGGCGATTGACCAGAGAGACCGACTTGAGCGTCCAGTGATTGGTGCCCATGCTGGACCCGCAGTTCTGGTTGTAGCCGTAGGAGGAATCATAATAGGACATGAAGCGGGTGGCGTCGTCGAGCGGTTTTTTGTACTGGGTGTTGAAGACCGCCCACGCCGCCTCGCTGGCGGAGGGGCACATCAAGGTCTTGGCGTCTGTCATCGTCGTTTTGAGCAGTGCGTTGAGCCAGACGCCATTAGGGGTGGAGTTTAGCCAGAAAGGCGGGATCATGTTGGTCTCGGTCATGTACATCTGGGCATAGGTCCCGAGCTGCTTCATCTGGTTGATGCAGGAGGTCTGGCGGGCCTTTTCGCGGGCTTTGGTGAGGGCGGGCAGCAGCATCCCGGCAAGGATCGCGATGATCGCGATCACCACCAGGAGTTCAATCAACGTAAAGCGCCGACGCGTAATGTTGATTATGTGAAACCAAATAACGCTATCGCCAGTTCAAACGTGAGATCTTAAACTCAAAAAAGGAGAGCAGAACATGGAAAACAAACTGAAATCAGCCCACATAATCAACATTATACGAATTTACATCCGGAACGGGATGCGGCGGCCGGGAGAAAGTTTTCCATGATATTCATCTCCTTTCCTTCAGAGTTCAAATGCGGTTATTTGTCCGGTATTGGTGCTGACGATCAATTGATTGGCGAAGAAATCGAACGAAACGGGAACGCCGGAGACTTTGGCCCCGGCGACCGTTCGGCCGGTTTTGCCATCGAGTTTGAGGACCGAACCGTCCTCGAGTCCGAGGTAGAGGAAGCCGCCCGAGAAGAGCATGGTCATCGGATTGGATTCGAATTTGACGCTGTATTTCTGCTTTTCCAGTTTTCCGTCGAAGACCAGCAGGAGCTTGCGCCCCAGCGCGACCGCGATTTCAGTTTTGCCGTCGCCGTCCACGTCGGCGGCGAGGAAGTCGCGGATCATCAGCTGGGCGAGTGAAAGCCGCGGCTCATTGGACATGCCCGGCAGCGGGCCCGCGCCGAAATTGGCCTGGTATTTGCCGTACTGGTCTTTTTTGTCCCAGACGTTGATCCAGTTCAAGGCTCCCCGGGTGTCGCCGATCACCTCTTTTTGTCCATCGCCGTCGAGGTCGGCTTCAACCAATTTCCCGCGTTGGAGCTGGCACCACATGTAAATCATCGGGATCTTGGCGGGCGACAGAACATAGCGGCCGGTGGCGCCGACGCGGTACGGATTGGCCTCGATTTTCGGCGTGGGGTGCGTGCCGTTGAAGCTGAAGCCGACATAAAGGCTCGGCGCGCCGTCTTCCTCGATGAAAAACATCTGGTCAATGGGCCCCCACAGAATATGGAGCCGCGACTGGAGTTTGCCCTCGCCGTTCAGGATGTCACGCGTCGAGGCGCTGCCGACGAAGCAGACGTTCTCGCCGCCCTTGCCGATCGAGCCGGTGGCGATCTTCCTCACCCCGGCGAGGCCGGGTTGGGTACGGTACCAGTAAGTTTTGCCGGTCAGGAACAACCCGGGGGCGGTTTCGGATTTGAAGCTCCAGACCAATTTGCCGTCGAGCGTGAAGGCCTTGACCAGTTCGTCCTCGATGCCGCCGGTCAGGAGCAATTTGCGTTCGGGCCAGTAACAAAGGGCCTTGACCCGGGATCCGTTGTCGATTTCACGGACTTTTTTACCGGAGGCGTCGAACAAGGTTACTTTGTTCCCGGCGGCGGCGGCGAAGAGTTTGCCGTCGATGACCGTTACCGGCTCGACGTAGCTTCCAAGATTGGCGTTCCAGCTCTTTTTGAGCTCGGGAGGAGTCGCCGTCGCGATTTTGGCCGGGGCTTCGCGCTTGAAGTCTGCTTCGGCCAGGAATTCGGAAGCGGAGGGGGCGGCAAAGGCGAAGGTGTTGAGCCCCGCTTTGACCGCAAGCTCCTTTCCCGCGACGGTGATCGAGCCCGGTTGATCGGCGTTGACGACAAGCTTCGTCCCTTCCCAGTCGATCCTGACCGGAGCTGAACTCACCAGCGCGTCGCCGATCCGGGTCACGCCGATGCCGCAATAGCTTGCGGGGGACGACACGATCAAGCCTTCGGCGGCAAGCTTGCCGTATTGGCCGGAGACGGCCAGCGCGCGTTCGGGGCCGAGCCGGAGCGCGGCGGCGTTGGGCGCGACCTGTTTCGCGTCGGCTCCGGGGCCGAGGACGGAGAAGAAAGTCTCGGTCTGCCCGGGAACGCCCTTGAGCGACGTTTGCATTTCGAGCGTCAGGCCGGAGCCGCCCTCGGAACTGCTGCCGAATCGCTTCTGTTCGCAGTCCGTCACCCGCCCGTTGGCGAGGGTGAAACGCTTTCCGTTAACCTCGATTTCGGCTTTGCCGAGCGCGAACGATTTGAGCGCGGCTCCGCGGTAGAGTTCAAAGGAGAGAATCGCGTCCCAATTGTTGATTTCTTCGTCGGGAGTGATCCGGTCGATGAAGACCGCGTAGGTCCCGAGCTTCTGAAGCAGGATCCGTTCCCAGTCGGAGTGATTGTATTTGCGCACTTTCCCCCGGGCGGCGATGAGGTTGCCGGTCAACGAAGCGTCGAGCAATTCCGAGGTCTTGGGCGTTTCCGACGAGACCATGCCGTCCTGATAAGAGGCGAAGCCGGTGTGGTAGCCGCCGAGGAGATTGCACCCCCCGATCCGCAATTGAAGTACCCCGAAGTTGTGGTAGGCGTTGCGCCCGCCGTGCTCGAAAAAGCCGTCGAGGAGCAGCCGGTCGCCGCCGCCATCCTGCGCCGAACGGAAGGCGGCGAGGCGGAAGGCGTGCGATTTATCGGGGAATTCGTCGGGCCATTCGGCGACTTCGGCTTTGCCCGGACGGTCGATCAGCCAGGCGTTTTCGCGCAGTTTCGCCTCTTTGGCCCCCGCCGGAACGGCGAAGCCCTGGCCGATGCGGAACTGCCCGTCGTAAAGGTGATTCGCGGTCAGCCGCCGCAGCGTCAGCCAGGCCGGATCTTTGGTGGCGTAATAGGCGCGGGTAAAGAGGTTTTCGGCGCTGTACTGCAGCAGCCGGTCGCCCTCGGTGCCGTCGGCCAGGAGCTCGAGGTTGTCGGCGAGGCGGCGGTAATTTTCCGGAAGCACCTTGTCGGTCTTTTCAGCGATCACGAGGTAGGCGAAAATCGGGTCGAGCGAGTTCGAGTACCAGTAATGGTTGCCGAGTTCGCCATGAAGGTTCAATGGATCGGTGAAGAGCGACGAATAGGCGTTCTCGGCGACCGCCGCGCCGCGCTCGAAATCGGGGTGCGGATAGTATTTGATGAAGTAACGGCTGAGAGTATAAAAGGTATTGGCGATCCAGAGTCCGTGACGGCTGGGCAGCGCCTTGCGCGGAGCCTGATAGGTCCCGAACATGCCGAAGCCCGCCGCCGGATCGTTGCGGAAATAGAGGTACTGGTTGAACATTTCACGCGTAATCTTCTCGCGGTCGGCGGCGGAAAAAACCGGGTTCTCCTCGATCAGGTCCCAGTAGAGAATCTGGAGATGCGAACCGTAGTGGTAGGGGGACGCGAGGGGCTTCGCCTTGTTTTCGATCAATTCGCCGCCTTTTTCGAGATAGGCGACGGTTTCCTTGCTGTTTTCAAAGGCGAGTTTTTTCAGCGCTTCGGCGTATTTCGGATCGTTGGTCAGGTAAAAAAGCGCCATGTGCTTGGTCAGGATGTTCCAGCCGAAATAGCCCGCAAGCTTGTAGTTGGGGCTCGCTTCCCAGAACGGCACGTCGTAGACTTCGTCCGAAATTTTGTAATCGGGCGAAAGCTTCACGTCGGCGAGGTGGCCGAGGACCTTTTTGTTTTTCAGCAATGTTGCGAGGCGGTCGGCGGCGGTCTTCACCCCCGCGTCGTCGCTGCCGCCGGCGATGATGAAGTTGCGGCCGTCGGCGAAGGGGTTGTGGAGCGAACGAAGCTCGTAACCGCCCTTCCCGGGCATGGAGGAGTCGGTCAATGAATAATGAAGATTGTAGAGCCGTTCGAGAATTTTGTTGTCCTCGGCGTTTCCGAGCGTGATCACGGCGGTCGAAGCGTCGGCCGGGACGTTGGCCCAGGCGTCGGGCTTGATTTCCAGCGCCGCGCCGCTCGCCGCGCGGATCGTTTCGGCGGCTTTGCGGTACTTGGCGGGGGCGAGGATGATCGCGGCGGGTTTGCCGTTTCTGACGATCGCCGTTTCAAGCCGGTAGTCGCGTTTCTTCAAATCCACATCGAGCGGGCGGATTTCGTCCCACTTGACCGATTCAATCTCCAAGCCCGGCGTCGGCTGCTTGTGGCTGTAGAGCGTGATCCGGATTCCGGTGCTTCCGGGAGCGGGATCGACCACGAGCTCGGTGTCGCTGAACCCGTTTTCGCTGAAGGTCAACGCGGCCTGAAAAAGCTTGTTGTCGGGCAGCGTCACCACCTGAATGTAGGAGCCCGCCGAATTGCGTCCGGGCAACGCCCTGCCGCGCACTTTGATCCCCTGTTTTTTGTTGAAATCCTCCGGCTTCAGCGGCAGAATCTGAATGATCCCGACTTCGCCGTTTTCGTCCCGGTCGTTGAGGACGAAGTGGCCCGCCGCCGAACGATCGAGCACGGCGCCGCCGGTCCCGTTGCGGTAGAGTTTCCAGCCGGCGGGAACATTATTCGCGCCGGGGTTGCCGAGCGTCTGGTTTTCAACGGTGACCGCCGGGAGCACCCCGGCGAGGAACAGCATCAGCGAAGCAAGTAATCTTTTCATTTGAGATTCCCCCTGATCCAGGCGTAAAAGGTGTCTCCGATCTGGCGGTAGCCGTCTTTGTCCGGATGGACGCCGTTGTTGAGGCGGCGGACGGTCTTGTCGCTTCCCGCCGAAACCGGCTCCATGACCGACGGATAATTGTTTTCACAATCGAGATTGAGGTGGGTCGGGATCAGCGAAACCCTTTGATCGTTCTCGTACTTCGCGATCAAAGCGTCGACGAAGGCGCGGCGGTTGAGCAAGTACCCGGAGCGCGTGAACTTCGTGCCGTAATTGCTGCCGAAAGCGTCCTGGCTCGCCGCCGGAGGCGGCAGCACCGCGAGGCCGATCAGGGCGTCCGGCGCGGCGGCGCGCGCGGCGGAAACGAGTTGCTCCGCCGCCGAGAGCGACCGCGCAACCGCGGCGGCCAGCGTTTCGGGGGTGGCCGAAAAGATATCGTTGCAGCCGAGGAAGAAAGTGATCACATCCGGCGCGAGGCCTTTGTTGTATTTGGCGAAATAAGCCTTGAAATCGACCCCGCTCCCGGAAGCGGCGAGGAACGGGCTCCGGGCCCGGTAGTCGTCGCCGGAGTTGTTGCGGCTGAGGTAATTTTCAAAGGTCCAGCCGCCGCGCCCCTCATGGGCAACGCCGTCGGCTCCGACCGCGCGCCCTTTGCCGGCGTGACTCCCGATCAGCTTCGCTTCGAAACCGCTGTTCTGCAGCAGTTCGAGGAGCCGCGCGGGGTAAACCCCCGCGTCGGTCAGGCTGTCGCCGATCAGCAGCACCGAAACCGGCTTCGGCGCGGCGGCGGCTTTGGAAACCACCAGCTCGGTCGAAGCGGATTCGAGCATCCCGCCCGCTTTGTCGAGCAGTCGGACCGTCACAGTGTGAGTTCCCGCCTGCGAAGCGTCGGGGATAAAGCGCCAGCGCGCTTCGTCGAGCCTTCCAAGCGGCGTAACCACGTCGAAAGCCCCCTCGCGGTCCTTCGCAAGGTTGTCGAAATAAATGTTGCACTCCTGCCCCTCGACCGCGTAAATCCGCTTGGTCAGCTGGAACGGCAGCGGCGCGCCCGTCACGGGAGCCGCCGCTTTGACTGCCGTCGGGGCGGCCGGAGCCGCCGCTTCGCCGCCTACGGTAATCGAGTAATCGTCGAATTCAAGCGAACTCCCGGGCGCGACGGTCAACATCGGCCGGATTTTCGCCAGCACATCGCCGGTTTTGGGGTGCGTGAGAGCCGGAACCGTCAGTTTTTCGCGCCAGACCATCCAGTCGGCGGCGTCCACGGGAGTGCCGTAGGCGTCAAGGTTTTTGCCAACCCACGCCCCCGTCGCGCCGTAGCAGTACAAGCCCGCCGAAAAACGCCCCTTGCCCCGGTAACGGATCGTAATCGTCAGTATATCACCCGCTTTGCCGGGAATGAGCTTATCCGCCATCAGGGCGAACGGGGCCTTGTCGGTGGTGATCGCCACCGTCCCGCCGCCGTTGCGTAGCGTGCCGCCCTTGAAGGCGGTGTTGACTTCCCAATCCGCCGGGGCATCGCCC
>JAVBUI010000160.1:0-4859 GCA_031555495.1 Victivallaceae bacterium
GATCGTCGAGGCGGTCAAGGCCGCCGACCTGCTGCTCGGCAACGACGAGTGGGGAATGGCCTGGATCGCGGCGCACCGGGCGAAGCAAGCCACGTGAGCACCCCGTGACCTCCGACTTCCCGGAGCTGGCTCGGGAGGGACTGCTCGCGCCGTCAGGCAGCCCGGAGAGCACAGCGGCGCGGTTGAGGAGCTAGGCGATTTCGGAGTTGGAGGCAAAGGCTTCGCTGCCGCCCCGTAGGATCACCGCGTTGCCAGCCTAGATGCAGATCCCGGCGGCGTCGGCGGTGACGTTGGGGCGCGATTCGTAAATGATCGCGATCACGCCGAGCGGGACGGTGACTTTGTCGATGCGGAGGCCATTGGGGCGCACCACGCTCGAAATCAATTTGCCGACGGGATCGACCTGCCCCGCGACTTCGCGGAGGCCGAGGGCCATCGCCGCGATCCGGGCGTCGTCGAGCCGGAGGCGGTCGAGCATCGCCGAACTCAGGCCGGATTTCAGGCCTTTGTCCATGTCGGCGGTATTGGCTTTTTTGATTGCTTCCTTGTTATTTTCGAGTTCGTCGGCCATCCGGTTCAGGCACTCGATCTTGGCATTTGCATCGAGAACCGCAAGGGCCCGCGAGGCGGCCTGTGCCTTTTCACCCATTGCGACGAGCGCATCACGCATTGCTTCGGTGGTCATAATATCATACCTTATAAGTTATCTTGATGATAAGATAACCCGAAGATGCGCGATTTGCAATCGCCGAAGCGTTTTCGAACGCAAAAATTCTACTTTCCCGGCTCCACTTCGTCGGCGTTGCGGTGCCCGACCACCGAACCGTCGTCCAGGGGATTGTCATGCGCCCCGCCGAGCTGGCGGAAAACATCGCGGATGTCGCGGATGCCGCCGTAGGTGAACCAGACCGTCGTGATCAACCCGACCAGCAGCGCCAGGCCGAAGCCGTAGAAATAGAAGTAGTTGAACCACCATTTTTCCGGCCAGCGCCCCCAGTAGACGTTCCAGATCACGATCCCGATGAAGACGAGAAAGTTGTAGATATTCCAGGCGAACACCAGATAGGTCTGAATCCGGTCGCCCCGGGTGTACTGGTCGTTGATGCCGAGGAGCGCGGCGAAGCTTTTGCGCTTTTTGGGAGCTGCCTTCTTCTCCGCGGTGCGGTGCAGAATCGCATCGAGGTCGAAATTTTTGCCGCCGCCGGTCAGGAGCGAAACCGCAACATAGACCAGGATGCAGCTCAATGCGGTGATGAAGCCCCATTCCGCGCCGGAAATCGGGAAACGCTCCGCCGTGACTTTCCAGTTGGCGATCGGCAGCGCATGGTTGACGGCTTCGAGCGTCCGCGTAAATCCGGCCAGGAAGCCAGGCGCATTACAGGAGAGATACCCGTAAATGCTTTTCGACCAGGAAGTCTGGAAATAAAAGCCCAGCGTTCCCAGCGTCAGTCCGACCGCCGCCGCCGCCCAGGCGCCGCAGGTGTTGCCGCGTTTCCAATAAAGCCCGCCGATGATCACCGCCCCCGCGAAGCCGAGCCACAAAGCCCCGGTCATGCTGAAGAAGTGGAGAATAAAAGTGTCGGGCCGGTAAAAGTAGCCGAAGCACCAGGCAAACAGCGCCACCGCGAAAATCGATCCCCGCAACAGCCACAAGTGTGCTTGAGTCGACAACGGCTTCCGGCGCAGCGGCAGCACCACATCCTGAACGAGGATGCTCCCCCATGACTGAAGACAGGTCGAGTCGGTGCTGACCATGGCCATGAACATCAAGGCGACGAACGCCCCCGAGAGCCCCACCGGCAGCAATTCCTTCAGCGCCAGCGGCACAATCATCTGCCGCCGGATCGCCTCCCCGCCAATCTGACCGGCGGGAATGGAGCTGTCGAGAATGTTCTGGACCGAAGCCGCCTGGGCGCTGAAATCGGGGTGCTTGAGAAGAATCAGCGCGCTCATCACCAGAAGCGGAATCTTCATCCGTCCGAGGCCTTCGCGCCAGGTGATCAGCATGCTGGCCATTTTCTGTTCGTGCGCGGATTTGGCGGCGCTGTTGTAGCCGGCGGCTCCCTGCCACGCCATTTTGCCGTAAACCGACATCGCGATACCGATCAGGATGAAAAGGATGTTGAAGTCGGTCAGCTTCCCGGTGTCGAAGGGATTGATGAACGACTCGCCCGCCGGCTGCGCCAGAAGCACATGACGATAGTGATCCGGCGTGAAAATGATCAAGAGATAGATCAGCAGAACGGTCAGGATGCCGTAGGTGAAAAGCCCCTGCAGACAGTCGGTCAGCATGCAGCTCAGCTGCCCGCCGAGGAACAGCACAACCAGCGCCACCGCAAGGAAAAATGCCATCAGGACGCCCAGCGTCGAAAAGGTAATTCCGAGGAGCTGGAACTCATGGGGGATTTTGCAGAAATAGATGAAGAAGCGCGTTCCGATCACCGGAAACAGCGCATAGTTGAGGATGCCGGAAACAAAGCAGACCACTCCCGCGAAAATGCGGAATTTCCTGGAATAGCGCAGTTCGAAAAACTGCGCCAGCGTCATCGCCCTCGTCTCCCGGTAGCGGTAGATCACAAAACCGCTCAAGGCGATCGCCATCGTCACCAGGATCCCGATGCCGCTCCAGAAACTGAAGGCGAAGCCGGATTTGTATCCCTGTTCACAGGCGGCGATCAAACCGATGACCGAGAGACTGCTCTCCATCCCGGCGACCGCGATCATGTAGCGCCCGGCCACCCGGCCGCCGGAGAGAAATCCGGCGACCCCTTTGACCAGGTGCTGCGCCCGGAAGCCGAGGTAGAGCACGAAAATAAACGGAAGAATCGCGATGATCCAGTCGATGGTGCTCATTTGCCTTCAGCCTCCTCGAGGAGCATCATCGTCTGCGGCCAGAAGTAGAGGGTCGAGCTGAAGCTCTTGGGATGCGGCCAGTCGGCCTTTTCATCCTTCAGGGGAGAAGCGAAAATTTCTTTGGTCTCAAACATTTTTTGCGTGGTGGCGTCGACCGCCGGCAGCAGTTCTTTGCGGCCGTTGACGACGGCGTTGAAGGCGAGCACGTAACGCAGGCTCGTGGCGTGCACTCCGCCGATCCGGGTGCTCTGGGTGCGCCACGGGCACGGACTGTGGACGAAGCCCCCGCGATCCGGGAAATAGAGCCGCGCCATGATGTAGTCGGCGCATTGTCCAAGGTTCTTTTTGACGTCCTCGCGTCCGGTCAGCCGGTAGAGTTCGATCATCCCGGCGCTCTGGTAGCCGAGGGGGAACGACAGTTCGCCGGTGAGGTATTTCTTGTCCTCCTCGGTCATGCCGCCCGGCTTCGGGGGCGCGTTCCAGGCGGAGAGCTTGGTATAACGGACGCCCCGCCCGGCGGCGCGTTCGATGATGATATCGCCGAGCGTGCCGGCCGATTTGAGAAACCTTTCGCCGCCGGCGAAGTCGTAAACAGAACAGAGGTTGAACAGCGCCCAGCCCGGCTCGCGGGCGGTCATTGTCCAATTCCGTTTGGCGAACATCGGTTCGCGCCGGATGTAGTCGCCGATCGAATATGCCTGCTCCAGAAAACGCGGATCGCCGGTGAAGGAGTAAGCCATCGCGGTTCCGCGCGCCCGGGTGTGACCGGCGGAGTGGCGTCCGTCGATGAATATCTCCGAGCCCTGTCCGTAGTTGGCCAGCGCGAATTTGTCGTTGGCGTAATAGCCTCCGGTGTGGCCGATCGAGTGCGCCCAGACCGCGCCGTTGAGCAGGGGGTCGGGATCGTTCTTGATCACATCGACGTCGATGAAGTGGCGCGCGCCGCGCACGGCTTCGCGGATGTAGTCGGGATTGTTGAGCCGGACGCCCTGTTCGAAAAAGATCGACGGCGTATCGTATTCATGGTTGCCCCAGTTGCAGTCGCGTTCGCCGAACCAGTCGCCCCAGTTGAGCATGCCGTACCAGCGTTCGGCGGCCTGCCGCCCGAAATAGGCTTTGGCCCCGAGCCGGATGGCGTCGTCGTAGGCGGCGAACCTGCCGCCCGGCGCGACGATCCGGTGCGGCCAGGCCCCGGAGCGGTTGACGTCGGCGATCGAGGGAATGCCGACCGGCATGGTCTGCAGCGCGACGGCGCTTGCGCGCAGCGCTTCGCCGGGGGCTTCGAGGCCGATGAAGAAACGGTAGGACTTTTCAACTCCGCCGCGGATTTCGTAACGGCCGGAACGGAGATGGTAAGTATAAATATGTTCATCCTTGCGGTTGGCGTAACGGTCGACCGGCGTGATTTCCGGCAGGAAATCGATCGTCAGGGCACTCTTCCCGAGCCTCACGCCGAGCGGATACTGTTCGGCGAGCTCGGGGATCGAAACGACCGTGATCCACGGTTTGCCGCCGACCGCGAAAACGCCGTCGAGCTGCGTCTTTTCCAGAAGTTTGCCGTCGGCTTCGACCGCGTCGAATTCCCATTGCGCAAAACGTTCGGCATTGAGGGCCGTTCCCGAACGGGTCGCCGCTTCGAGCGGTCCCGCGCCGAAATTCCCCTTGAGCGTCACCCCGGCGCTCAGCGTCCGGGTGAGTTCCTGCTGCGGCTTGAGCCCCTTCCCCGGCAGGATGAAGCCGTAAACGCACTCCGCCTCCACATAGGAAGCTCCGGCGAAAAAGGTCAGGCTCAACTCCCAGCAGCGCCCGGCGTTTTCGCGGTAATTTCCGCGCAGCCGGAGCGTGGTTTTGAGCGGCCCCGCCTCGACCGTCCGGACGTCGCGGAGCTCGGGCGTCAACGCCTTGCCCGGCTCCAGCGTCATTTCCGGCAGCGAAATCGAAAGCGCCTGATCGCCGCGCCGAAGTTCAATCGTCCCTTTGGCGCGGTCGACCGACAGCGTGACCAG
>JAVBUI010000243.1:0-4237 GCA_031555495.1 Victivallaceae bacterium
CGAAGCGGCCCGGATTCTCGGCGACGACTACGACATTGAAATCACCGAAATGCACCACAATCAGAAAAAAGACGCCCCCTCCGGCACCGCCGTCAGGCTTGCGGAGGTGATTTGCAAGGCGACCGGCCGCGATTACGATGCGGATACAGTCCACGGCCGCGAAGGCATCGTCGGCGCGCGCACCCGGCGCGAAATCGGCATGCACGCGATCCGCGGCGGCGATGTAATCGGCGACCACACCGTGATTTTCGCCACCGGCGGCGAACGCGTCGAGCTGACCCACAAGGCCTCGAGCCGCGACACCTTCGTCAAGGGCGCGCTGCGCGCGGTCCGCTTCCTCGCCGAAGCTCCGGCGGGTTTGTATGATATGCAGCAGGTGCTCGACTTACATGCGTAACTTCTGGATCATCGCCGGTGAAGCCTCCGGCGACATGTACGGCGCGCGGCTCGGCCGCGAATTGATCGCCATCGGCAAAGAGCGCGGCGACAAAGTCAAGATCGCCGGGATGGGCGGTCCGGCGATGATCGGCGCGGATTTTGACATCCGGGTCGATTCGACCGAGCTCGGCGTGATGGGGGTGGTGGAGGTGATGAAGTTGATTTTTACCTTCATCCGGATTTTCTTTTCGCTGACCCGGGCCGCGGTCAAGGAGCGGCCGGACGCGGTGATCCTGATCGATTACCCGGGTTTCAATCTGTTGTTTGCGCTGGTGATGTACTGGCACAAAATTCCGGTGATCTGGTACGTCTGTCCGCATCTCTGGGTGTGGGGCAAGTGGCGGCTGCCGGTGCTGGCGAAGATCTGTACCAAAATGCTGGTGATTTTTCCCTTCGAGCAGGAGGTCTTCGCCGGAACGAGGCTGAAGGCGGAGTTCGTCGGGCATCCGCTGCTCGATATCTTCGGCGAAAAGCGTGACCGCTCGATCAAACGCGATCCAAACCTCTTTCTCCTGCTTCCCGGCAGCCGCTCGATGGAGATCACCCGGCTGATGAAGCCGATGCTCGAAACCGTGCTCGAGTTGTCCAAAAAACACCCGAAACTCCGCTACGTCCTCTCCGCGCCCCGTGACCGGGTGGCGATCCATTGCCGCCAGATCTACCGGGAATTCCGTCAGAAACACCCGGAAACACCGGAGCTCGATTTCGTGGTCGGCGAGACCACCCATTTTCAACAATTGGCCGGGACCGGCATCGCCGCGAGCGGTACGGTGACAGTGGAATCGGCGGTCGCGGGACTGCCGCTGGTGGTGGGCTACAAGCTCAATTTCTTCACCTTGCTGCTGGCCTCGGTGCTGGTCAAGCTTTACCGCGGCTACTTCACGATGGTCAACATCATCGCCAACAAAACGGTTTACGAGGAATTCCTCCAGTGGCACTTCCGGAAGGAAGAGATACTCCCGGCGGTGGAAAAAATCCTCCCCGGCGGCGAACGCCGCGCCGAAGTCGAAGCCGAAATGGCCGAAGTCGTCCGCTTGCTCTCCCCGCAGAGCTCCAGCGCCATCCGACAGGCAGCGGAGGCTTGTTACGCAATCAAATAAAAAAGGCGGGGCGGCATGAATCCGTTGCTGACTTACCTGATTTCCGGCGAAAGTTTTTATCCGGGGTTGATTCTGTTGGCAGCCGGTTTCGCCTCGATGTCGTTTCAGAAATGGCGGCGCTGGTCGGATGCGGCGGTGGTCGCCGGTTTGCTGATCCTCGCGCTTTCCTCGGTTTCGCTGCCTTATTTCATCTCCGAAGCGTTGCTGTTTGCGGCTCTCATCGCTTGGGTTTTGCTCCGGCGAAAAACCAAATACGGGTGGATTTTGTTGATATTCCCGCTGATCCTGTTGGGGGCCGAGCTGCCATGGCGGCTTCGTTCGAAGCCAATTCAGGTGCCGGGGCGGCTCTGGGTGATCGGGGACTCGATCAGCGCCGGAATCGGGTTTGCCGGGGAGAAAACCTGGAGCGACCTCGGCACCGGGGAGTTTCCCGGCTGGATCGTCAACCGCTCGGTCGGCGGCGGTACTGCCCAAAGCGCGCTTGCTTCGCTTGCCAAGTGTGATCCAGGGCCCGGCGACGGCATCCTGATCGAAATCGGCGGCAACGATCTGCTTGGCGGCATTTCGGCTGCGGAATTCAACCGCAGGCTCAACGTGTTGCTTGCCCGGGCGGCTGCTTACCGCGTGCCGGTGGTGATGTTTGAATTGCCGCTGCCCCCTCTGCGCAACGGTTACAGCGAATCCCAGCGGCGACTGGCGGCGAAATACGGCGTGACCTTGATTCCCCGGCGGGACTTCGCCGCGATTTTCCGGGGTAAGGAATCGACCGCCGACGGGCTTCATCTCTCCAATCGGGGACATCTTAAGATGTACGACATCATCCGGCGTGTCGTTTACCGCTGACGCGAAATCCTGACGATCCGGGTTGTTTCCGCCGTCACCGCGCAGTGCGCGCCGTGGCGGACGCCGGGGGCCCAGAGGATGGCGCCGTCCGGCGTTTTTAGGAGGTACGGCAACGCGCCGGCGGCGACTTTGCGGTCGGTGCGGAGTTTCTTGAGTTTGACTTCGCCGTCCTGCCCGAAGGGGGTCATCCGGTCGCCGGGGCGGGGGGACTCGACCAGCAGGAGCTCCGGGAGCTTTTCCGCATCGAAAAAGGCTTCGCCGAGCCCGATTGTTTCCGGCAGCGACTCGCATTCTTCCACCCGGAACAGTGGATGTCTTTCGCGCTTCCAGCGCCACTCGCGCGGCAGTTCGGGCTTGCCCGACGTTTCCCAGGTCATTTCATTTGCCCGGAAACGGAACGCGCCGCCGGGCATTTCGAGCAAACGGCTTTCCGGGTTTTTGCTTGTCAGCATCTGATCGAAACGGCGCAACAGCGCGTGATCGGGAATCACCGTTTCTTCGGCCCGGTGCGACAGAAAAAACCTCAGCACCCGGCAGCGCAACGCGGGATCGAGCGTACGCCATTCTTCGCGCGTGAAATCATTGCGCCCGATGAAGTTGGCTGATTCGGCACGGGCGAGCTTTTCCAGCAGCAGCGCATCGCACTCGAGCGCTTCGAGCGCCCGGTCAAGGCCCCGGGAGGCGCCGGGGACGGTTTTTTCGAGTTCGGGGAGGATTTGCAATCGCAGGAAATTGCGCCGGTAGGCCGGATCGAAATTGGTCTGGTCTTCGCAAAATTCGGTAATTCCCCGCTCCGCGAGAAATTGGACGATATCGGTTCGATCCCACGACAGGAGCGGACGCAGAAAAGTCACCTCGCCGATCCGGCTCGTCCGCCGCATCGACGAAAGGGCGCTCGCGTTGCCGCCCCGGAGCAAGCGCAGCAGCAGGTTTTCGCGCCGGTCCCCGGCATGGTGGCCGAGGACCGCGATGCAGGGAGCGAGTCCCTGCCAGATCGCCAGCCGGGCCTCGCGGGCGCGGTTCTCAAGGTCCGGCGCATCGGGATCGAGCTCAAGGTCGAAGCGGCGGAATGCGACTTCGAAGCGGCGCGCCGCCGCTTCCGCCGCCGCCGCGTCGGTGCGTCCGGCTTCGCCGCGCAAGCCGTGCTCGAAGTGCACGGCGACGACCTCGAGATCGAGCTCGCGGCGGCAATCGAGCACCGCCAGCAGCGCGGCGAAACTGTCGGCTCCGCCGCTGAAGCCGACGTAAATCGGACCGTGCGAAAATGGGACCAGCAGCGCTCGAATATTGGGAGATTTCATCGTCAAAACCTTGTAATTTTCAATTTCGGGGATAATATATCTGTGTATAGTGTAAAATACAAAAGGAACTGGAGCTTCTGATGGCATATATTGTGGTCGCCACCACCAATCAACACAAGGTAGAAGAGTACCGTACTCTTCTCGCCGACCAGAAAGTTGAACTCAAATCGCTGCGCGATTACCCCGGTTTTCCCGGCGTCGAAGAGAACGGCAAAAACTTTCGCGAAAACGCTTCGATCAAGGCCTCGGCGGCCTCGAAATACTGCGATGTCCCCGCTTTCGCCGATGACTCCGGACTGGAAGTCGAAGCCCTCGGCGGCGCGCCCGGCATCTATTCGGCGCGTTACGCCCCGAGCGACCGCGAATGCGTCGAGCGGCTGCTGCGCGAGCTCGAAGGCGTGGCGAACCGCAAGGCACGCTTCGTCTGTGCAATCGCAATTGCGATCAACGGCGAAGTGATTGAGACCTTTGAAGGTTACGTCTATGGGATCATCGCCGACGCGCCGCGCGGCGAAAACGGCTTCGGATACGATCCGCTGTTCCTGTCGGACGATT
>JAVBUI010000062.1:0-4781 GCA_031555495.1 Victivallaceae bacterium
GTTCGAGGTGGATATGCTTCAACACTGCCTCAAAAGCGCCTTTGACGGTCGTTTTCTTTATGCAATGATCCCGGATGAGCTGTTCGGGCCTTATGACTTTGACATGCGCGACGGCGAAGCGGTGATCGATCTCCTGCGGGAGATCGCGGGGGTCACGGTGGCGGCGCTGGTTTACCGGCGCGACGGGGCCTTCAAGCTCTCGCTTCGCAGCAAGGACGAACGTTATCCGGTGGGCCCGGTGGCGCGCGCCTTCGGCGGCGGCGGCCATCAGATGGCGGCCGGGGCGACGATCGGAGCGGCAAGCTTCGCCGAAGCCGAAACACGGCTCCTGGGCGAAGTTGAAAAATTATTGAACAATTGACAGCTGAGGCGCGCCGCAACGCGCCTCTTGTCCGTTTCGGGGGGGACGGACCGAGGACAAAATAAGGGTGATTCATGCGTTATAATCCCAAAAAACACCGGCTCCCGATTTTCAATACCAACGGTGTGCTTTTAGTCGACAAACCCGCCGAATGGACCAGTTTTGACGTCGTCAACTTCGTCCGGGCGCGGTTCAATATTCCCAAGGTCGGCCACTGCGGCACCCTCGATCCCGCCGCGACCGGACTGCTGGTGCTGGTGCTTGGCAAATTTACGCTCCTGAGCCAGAAATTCAGCGGCGAGGACAAGGTTTACGAAGCGACCCTGCGGCTCGGCATCGAAACCGATTCCGAGGATATGGATGGCGAAGTCATCGCCGAGCGCGACTGGTCCGGCGTCACCGAAGCACAGCTCCGCGACGCCATCGCCTCCTTTGTCGGCGTCCAGCAACAGACCCCGCCGATGGTTTCGGCGGTCAAAAAAGACGGTAAAAAACTCTACGAACTCGCCCGTGAAGGCATCGAAGTCGAGCGCGAGAGCCGCGAAATCACGGTTCACTCGATCGAAATCACCCGTCTCGAGCTTCCCGAGTGCGATTTCGTCATGCACTGTTCCAAGGGGACCTATGTACGCACCATCTGCTCCGATATCGGGCGCAAACTAGGCTGCGGCGGCGTACTGAAGTCGCTCCGGCGGACCCGGAGCGGTTCGTTCAAGGTCGACGACGCGCTGACGGTCGACACGCTGAAGACCTTCGAACAGCCGGAGTTGGAAATCCATTTGCGCAAGTTCCTCTTTGAAAAACTCTCCAAAATCGCGGGGGTGAATTCATGATCGCCGAAAAAGGAAACATCGGCGCCGACGACATCGAGAACGCCGTTGCCGCCGCCCGGATGAAGGGCGCGGGAATCTTCCGGCTCGAGGACGTGATCCGCGAGCTCCACGTTCGCAAGTCAAAGGCCCTCGCCGAACGGATCGAGCGGTTGCTCGAAGCCGACGACACCTTGTTTGAGGCCGACTGTGTTTATACCGGGCGCGGCGAATATTTCACCGGAGCCGAGTTCCTGATTACGCCGGACGACCTTGAAATCGAGGAGGGCATTCTTTTTCCGGGCCACCGGTTCGTGCCTTTCGTCGACGCGGAAGTGTTTCCCTCCGAGGTCAAACTGCTGACCGGCAAAACCGCGGCCGCGGTCCGTCCTTTCGAGGGGCCGTTGGCCGAACTGTTTCCGTACCATATGCTGATGGGCTCCGAACAGGTTTTCGACTACTTCATCGCCGAAAATCCCGGCAACGGGCGGCTCGCCGACCAGGCGCGCGGAACCGACCGGATCACGCTCAATATTTTCGATCTCAAGGCGTTTTATGCCGAACACGATTTCAGCTCGGGAGACGCGCTTCTCTGCCGCGTGGACGATTACGCCGGGGGCGTCGTCTCCTGCAAGTACCTTCCCGGCGACAAACGGACCGCCGCTTCGCGCAAGAAATTCTGCGCCGCGCTCGAAAAAGCGGTGCTGCTGACGGTTGACCGCTTCGACAAATACTTCGACATCCCCGAACAGCTCCGCTGGAGCTTTTTCCTGGGCGGCAAAGCCCTGCTGGCGAAACCGGCGGCTTCGCTCGATGAATTCATCCGTACCGCCGCCGGGATTGAAATCAATTTCGACGCAGGGCACACTGTCCTGGCCCGCCGCGCCGCGGAGACGGCCGAGGACGGAGCCGGGATCGAGATTCCGGAAGGCGTCGGGGTTTCGCGCGGCGAAACCGCCGACCTCGAGGAGATGCTTTGCGAAATCGGGCTCGCTTTGACCCCGATTGAGATCGATTCCTACATTCTCGACTGCTGTTACTGCCGCGAGCTCGATTTCGAGAGCTTCTACGCCCGCTGCTTCGGGCGCGAAGAGCTCGGCTTCCGCGACGAGGCGCAGCAGGCGGTCTTCCTGAACTACGTCGAAGAGCGCTTCGAGTACCTCACCGAGAGCTACGACCGCCACAGCGACGAACCCAAGGGCGAGGTGCGCGGCGCGATCCTTGAAATCCTCGACGCCAAGAACCTCTTTCTGTCCGAATTGAAGCGCAATCCCGACGCGCTCGAGAAAATCGACTCCGAACAACTCCGCCGGCTGGCGGAAATTTCGCTCTATCTCGACAATCTGCTTGAGCTTGTCAACTCGCCCGCCCACACCTTCGACGAAGGCGAGGCCGAGGCGATGAGCGAGACCATCGGCGACCTCGCCGATACCCAGCAGGATCTGATCGAATCATTGAACCAAGAGGTGTAACATAATGAAAGAAAAACTGTTTGTCAGCGGCAATGAAGCGATTGCCCGGGCGGCTATGGATTGCGGCGTCGCGATCGGCGTCGGCTACCCGGGAACGCCTTCATCGGAAATTCTCGAAAACTTCTCGCTCTACGGCGGCAACGCCGAATGGGCGCCCAATGAAAAGGTCGCGCTCGAAGTCGGCATCGGCGCCGCTTTCGCCCGTGGCCGGAGCCTGGTGACGATGAAGCACGTCGGGCTCAACGTCGCCGCCGACCCGCTTTTCACCATCGCCTATTCCGGCACCCCCGGCGGACTGGTGATCGTTTCCGCCGACGACCCCGGCATGGCTTCGAGCCAGAACGAACAGGACAACCGCCGCTACGCCGTCGCCGCCGGGATTCCGATGCTGGAGCCGGCCGATTCGCAGCAGGCTTATGATTTCACCATCCGCGCCTTTGAGCTCTCCGAGCAATTCCGCACTCCGGTTCTGCTCCGCATCACCACGCGGGTTTGCCACTCCAAGGCGGCGTTGGAAACGCGCCCCCCGGTCCAGCCTCCGGCGATCGCCTACACCAAGGACGTCAAGAGCAACGTGATGATCCCCGCCTACGCCCGCCCCGCCCACCGGCGGCTCCGCGCCCGGCTGGCCGAAATCGCCGCGCTCAACGAAAAAGGCGAATTCATCGAGGAATTCCCCGGCTCGAAGGAGCTCGGCATCATCGCCAGCGGCATTTCGATCATGCACGCGCACGACGCGGCTCCCGAAGCCTCGCTTCTGGCGCTCGGGCTTACCTACCCGCTGCCGCTCGAGCGGATCCGCAAATTCGCCTCCGGTGTCAAGCGTTGTCT
This sequence comes from Victivallaceae bacterium, assembly GCA_031555495.1. Lineage (GTDB taxonomy): Bacteria > Verrucomicrobiota > Lentisphaeria > Victivallales > Victivallaceae > JAVBUI01. The sequence goes on from JAVBUI010000062.1 coordinate 3,474, forward strand.
GGTGATCGAGGAAGGCGACCCGATTCTGGTCGAAAGCTGCCTCGCGGCCGGGATTCCGGTCGAGGGCAAGAGCGAAATGTACCGCTTCGGCGAACTCTCGATCGGCCGGGTCAGGCGGATCATCGATCGTGACAACTCCCCCGAAGTGGCGCCGCCCGCCGGGAAGCCGCCGCAGCTCTGCGTGGGGTGTCCGCACCGCCGCGCCTACGACGTCTTGCGCGACCTCAACTGCATCGTGGCGGGCGACATCGGCTGCTATACGCTCGGCGTGCTGCCGCCCTTTGAGGCGGTCGACACCTGCGTCTGCATGGGGGCGAGCATCACCACCGGCCTCGGCATGCGCCATGTGCTCCCCGAAGCGGAAGCGCGGCGGGTCGTGAGCGTGATCGGCGACAGCACCTTCCTCCACACCGGAATCAACGGAATCGTCGAAATGGTCTACAACCGGCCGAAGACCGGGCACGTGGTCTTGATCCTCGACAACTCGATTACCGCGATGACCGGGCTCCAGGAAAATCCGTCCACCGGGCGCAAGCTCGACCACACCGAAGCGCCGCAGATCTCGCTCGAGAACGTGGTCAAGGCGATCGGCGTCGAGAACGTCGATATCTGCGATCCCACCGTTGACGGCAAAGGCTTCGAGGAGCTGCTGAAGAAACGGCTCGCCGAGAACGCTACCAGCGTCATCATCGCCCGCCGCCCCTGCATTCTGGCTGCGGTCAAGGTGAAAAGTTATGAAAAAGGAGCCGGGAACTGAAATGGAAAAAGTGACCAACATCACCGTCGCCGGGCTCGGCGGGCAGGGCGTGCTCAAGATTACCGACATCCTCGCTGAAGTGCTGTTCGACGCCGGGTTCGACGTCAAGAAGAGCGAAGTTCACGGCATGAGCCAGCGCGGAGGCTCGGTTTCGAGCGAGGTCCGCTTCGGCAAAAAGGTTTACAGCCCGATGGTGCCGGAAGGCGAATCGGATTATCTGGTGATCCTCGAGCCGACCCAGCTCGACGTCAACCTCGGCAAACTCAAGCCGGGCGGTGTGCTGATCAAGCCCGAAGACGCTCCGCTTGCGGAACTCACCAACCCCAAGGCGGCGAATATCCTGATGCTCGGCATGCTGAGCAAGTGTTTCGACTTGCCCGAGGCGCTCTGGCTCAAACACATTCACCGGAATCTTCCGGAGAAACTTCACGAAATCAATGACGCGGCGTTCCGGCTCGGACGGCGCTGACAAAAGGGAGGTCCATCATGTTGATCAAACAACTTTCACTTTTCGTCGAAAACAAGCCCGGCAGCCTCAACGCGATCTGTCA
>JAVBUI010000193.1:0-3106 GCA_031555495.1 Victivallaceae bacterium
GACCCGTCGCTGCGCGCTGGTGCGCTCCGCTCCTTACGGCCGGCCGGGCTCTCCATTTTATTTTTTCACCGGCAAAAAACGAACGACACCGGCGCCGTCGCTGATTTTCATGGGCCCATGGATGACGATATGGCCCAGCACGCCGTCGGGATGGGCGGGATCGGGGTCGACGTATACGACTTTGCCGGAAACATCAATTAAGCGTTCGACATCTTTCGCGCCGGGCCGCAGCCCGATTCCGCCGAATTCAAAATCCAGACGGAAAACCAGACTCTTTTTCGCCTCTTCCAGCAAGTTTTTTTCAGCGGCGGAAAGTTCGACTTCGCGGCCGAAGCGGATTTCGGTCCACCCGGGAACCGGCTTTCCCACCTGGCGCGGAAAGTGCTCCCGCCGGATATAGTCGGTGGTGGGACGGCTGAAGAGACGCTTCTTCCTGGCCTGGAGAACCGGACTCGCCCCCTCCCCCTGACCGACGACGAAAAGCTCGCCCGGGAAATCAGGCGGCGCATTTTCGATGATCAGGCGGTCCCCGTCTTCCCGGTAAGGCGATGACCAGATCCGGCGGTCCTCCTCGACGGTCAGCCGCTTCTCCTCCGGAACGATTTCGAGATAAGGCCGCAGATACCCCTTGCCCCCATCGATATCGCCCGCGACGTAAACCCCGGCCAGCTGCGAATCGGGAATCTCCGGCGCCGTCCGTGTCCGGCACCCGGCGAGAGAAAAAATCAGCATTGTCGCCAACAATGAAAGTGCAAGAGATTTCCTCATTTCACCTCCTATGTTCCCCAAAAAGTTCGCACCTCTCGCCTTTCCAAGCGGGTGCCCGACCTGACGGTCGTGCACCGCTCACGAAGCTCGGGTCCCGCTTGGCGGGCTTCGGCTCTCTTTCCGGGAGCCCCGCTCTCCGTCACCCCGTGCGGCTTTCCTCCGTCGCGCTCCGCGCTATGGAGGACGAGTCGCCGTACTCATGACTTCGAGTAAGGTATTTGTTGATGGTCGATGGCATTACCATACCATCTCCCTTCTTACGAACGGGTTTTCTCAAGGAGCCAGCTGATATTGTCGGCAAGGTCCCGCATGTTGGCGATGGCTTCGAGGTCAGTTTCGACTTCGCCGGGGGCGCGGCCGACGCCGAAGTTCCAGTAGGTGGAGCCGGGAACGATCATGCCGTTGATGAGGAAAAAGTGGTTGATCGCGTCAAAAGCCACGACCGCGCCGCCGCGGCGCTGGGCCGAAATCGCGGCTCCGATTTTCCGCTCGAGCAACCGGCCGTTGGCCATCGAGACGTAACCGGCGCGGTCGATCAGGGCCTTGGCCTCGGTGGTGATCCCGGCGAAATAGGTAGGTGAAGCGATCAGGATCGCGTCGGCTTCGATCATTTTGGCAATGCATTCGTTGATCGGGTCGTTTTCGATGACGCAGCGGCGGTTTTGTTTTTCGCGGCAGGCCAGACACGCGCGGCAGCCGGAGACGGGATGCCCGCCGAGCTGGAAAACTTCGGTGTCGATCCCCTGAGCGGCGATTCCGGCGAGAACGGTATCGAGCAGAAAGGCGCAGTTGCCTTTCGCCCGCGGACTGCAATTGACGGCAAATATTTTCATCGTGTTATCTCCTTACCGCTACAATACACCGTCCGATATTTTTCGCAAGTTTTTTCAAAGCACGCCCGGTCTGAAAGAAGCAATTTCTTGCATGATCGGCAAAAAAGGTGTATATTGCTTCCGATAACGTAAAGGATTTCGGATGAAAGCGCGTATTCTCCTGACATTGCTGTTGCTGGCGTCGGTTCTCGGCGCGGCGGAAAAAATCAACTATTTTCCCCGATACAAGGTTGCCCGCCTGACGCAGGAGCAACTGGCAACGAACGCGCCGGCGGCGATTGTGCTCGACGGTGAAATTTACGAACAGACCGAAAGTCTGCTCTCGGATTTGCGGGTGCTCAATTCAGACGGTAAGGCGCTGCCCTATCTGCTGGAGAAGATGCAGCGGACGAAGCCGGTCGAACGGCTCCTTCCGGTGCCGGTCAGGATCGCGAACACGACCCGGAACGACGACGGTTCGGTCGTTTTCACATTGACGCTGCCGCAATTTCTGGACAACCTCGTCCGGCTGGAGGTCATCAGCAACTCACGGAATTTCGACCGCAAAGTCAAAATCGAATTCCTCGGCCAGAACGGCGAATGGCGCACCGCGGCCGACGACCGTCCGGTGTTCGACTATTCGGGGACTTACGAGTTCCGCCGTACCGGAATCGCCTTTCCGCCCGCGGGCGGCAAGCAGGCTCGGGTGACGATCCGGCCGCTCGGGGAGTCGGAGCTTTCGCCGGTCCTCCGGCTGTTGAACGGTTCCGCCCCGCACGCCGACGAAAACGGTTTTCCCGGTAGCCGGGACAGTGAACTCAACGTCACCGACCTGGTTTTCCTGCAGAACAATCCATTTGAAAAGAGCGTTCCGGCGACCCGCGAATTCACACCCGAAGTCACCCGGTATGAAGAGGTCGACGGCGAGACCGTAATCGGACTGGAGGCGAAACATCATCCGATCACCCGTTTTGAGATTCAGTCCGACACGCCGGTGTTCATCCGCCGGGTGGTGGTGCTGGGCGGTTCGTCGCCGGATAAACTTCGTCCGTTGCTGGAAAGCAGCATTTCCCGGCTGTTGCCGGACGAGCAACCGGCGATCGAGCTCGGCGGCGAAATGCGGCTCAACTGTTATGAGATCAGGATCAGGAACAACACCCGCCCGCCGCTGGAGGCGCCGTCCGTCAGCGCATCCGGTCCGGTTTACCAGCTGGTGCTGCTGCCGCCGGGGGATGAAGCGCTGCGTGTTTACTTCGGGGCGGAAGCGCCGACGCCGGATTACGATGTGAAGCTCCTGCTGCGCCGTACCGGCAGAACGGTTTACGCGACGCTGGGGCCGCGCCATAACAATCCCGAGTTTCGCCAGGGCCCGGCGGCGTTCGACACGAGGACGCTGCTGATTGCGCTGGCGGGAGGCTTCATTCTCGCCGCGCTGCTGCTGGCGCTGAAGATATTCAAGCCCTTCGGCGCGCCACAGGCCAAGTAAGGAGCGAAGCGCACCAGCGCGGAGCGACGGGTCCAGGGCC
>JAVBUI010000161.1:0-2585 GCA_031555495.1 Victivallaceae bacterium
CGGCGACGCGGCCGCCGCCGAAATCCGCCTTGCGGACGGCCGCGTCGATTACCTCATCATCGCCGACAAGCCGGGAAAATATCAGGTCAAACTCGACGACGGCACGACCTTCGCTCTTGAAGGACGGATCGGCCTCGCCTCAAAGCTCCCGGACGGCAAAGTCGAACTCCATCTTCTCGATGGAACCAGCCTCAGCTTCGGAACTCACAGTGTTTCGCAGCAGGCGGCGGCTTATTCCGGCGTCATCATCGCGGTCGATCCGGCCGCCTGGAGTTTTGACGTCACCCCCGCTTGCGCCGATCCGTCCAAGCTGGCTGGGCGCAACCTGAGTGTCGACCGGCACGGCATCAAGTTTTCGCTCGAGGTGCTGCGGGCCGAAAACACCGGCAATGCGACGAGGCTCTTCGTTCACTGTCCGCCGCTGGCGGAAGTGTTTCAGGTCAAGGGCCAGGCCGACGGCAAGCTCAAGGTCAACGAAACCGAATCCCGCGCCGGGATCGTCGACATGCAGTTCCGCCGCACCGGCATGGAGATCACCGGAGCCTCCGGCAAGCGTTATCTGATCGACCTCCGGCTTCTCAAGGAGCGCGAACTCTGGCTGCGGACGGCCAACCGGAACGACCTCAATCGCGAAGTTCTCGCGCGGGAGTTCCCGACCGGCACCGAAGTAAAAGTTTTTGAATACGCACCCGGCATGAAAATAACCGTCCCGCTTACAGTGGAAGGAGAATTCTGAAAATGAAAAAGACATTCACGTTGATCGAGCTTCTCGTCGTCATCGCCATCATCGCCATCCTGGCCGCAATGCTGTTGCCCGCGCTCAACAAGGCGCGGGCGGCCGCCCACGGTTCCAACTGCATCAACAACCTGAAGCAAATGGGTCTCGGCATCGCCCAGTACACCAACGACAACGCCGAGTGGCTGTTGTGGTCGCGCGACACCAAAAACCTGACCCGCCAGCAATACACCGGCATGTTCGCGCTGCTGCCTTATATGGCGAACGCCAAAAAGGTTTACACCGACTTCAGCGCCGATGATACCAAGCCCCTGATCTTCAAATCCTTCATTTGCAACGGGGGACCGTTCAAGCACCGTTACACCGGAATCGTCAGCTCCTACGGCTTCAATTCGGGGTTTTACGCCAGCGGGTACGGGGTTTTCGGTTATGACAAGTACGGCCCGCAGAAGTTGAGCAAGGTCAAGAAGCCGTCGGCCCTGATGGGAATGATGGATGGAGTGCTGCCGCTTTCGGTTTACTGGGGCGCGGCGAGCCTGGCTCCGGCGGGGGTTTACACGCACGAGGGCGGCGGCGAAGAGATCCGTTACCGGCACAGCGGCAAGATCAACGTGCTTTACATGGATATGCGTGCTTCGCCCAAGCAGCTCTTGGGCGACAACTATCTGTCCGATACCGAATTCGCCGGACGCAACCAGCCGACGGTAACGGTGTTCTAATCCGGCGGCTTCGTGCAATCTGAATCAGTCATGGAGAACGCTGGGCGCATGGCGGAAGAGACGGCCAGAGGACGAAGACGGGGCGGTTTTATTCCACCACAAATGCGGGGAGCCCCGTGATCCGGTAGCGGTCCAACACCTTCTTCACCTCGGGATCGGAGAGTTTCTCCGCCTGGAACTTGACGAAAATGAAGCCCCGCGCAATCTCCTCTTTGACCGCCGGGTCGGAGAGCACATTCCGCTCCATTTCATGACAATTCTTGCACCATGAGGCCCAGAAGTCGATCAAAACCGGCTTTTTCTCTTTTTTCCCCTGTTCAAGCGCCGCTTCGAGCTTCGCCGCCTCGCGGGCCGGGTCCCCTTCCCCGCCGAGAAGCGAAATTCCGAGCCAGCCGTAATAACAGCCCGCCAGCACGATCACCACGCCGAACAGCAGCTTGACCCGGTTCATCCACGCCCCCGGCTTCGGCAGCACCGCCATGCCTCCCCCCGCCAGCGGCCACGGCAGCGCCATCCCGAGCCCCAGCACAAAAGGCAGCAACAGTCCCGCCGCGTGCCCCGCGCCATACAGCTCGGCCGCCAGCACGATCACCGCGATCAGCACCGGAGCCACGCACGCCCCCGCCAGCAGCGCGGCGACCGCGCCGAGGATGAAAGCCGTAAGCGTCTTCCCCCATTGGAATCGATTGGGATCGACCTTTGCCGACAACGACGAGAAATCAAGGTTGAACACTCCGAACATCGCCAGCGAAAGCACGAAAAAAATCCCGGCGATGACGAAATTGAACACCGGTGAAGCATTGAGCGTCCCGAACCGCGCCCCGGTCAGAACCGCCGCCACTCCCAGCAATCCGTAAGCCGCCGCCATCCCCGCGCCGTAAACTGCGCCGCGCGCCACCCCCGTCCGCCAGGAGCTCCCGTCCGCGCCGAGAAGGGCGAGGTTGACCGGAATCATCGGCAGGACGCAGGGCGTCAGATTGAGTCCGATCCCCCCCAGCAGCGCCAGCAGCAGCACCGCCCAGACGCCGCGCGGCGCGGTGGAGGACGAAGCGCCCGCGGCTCCGCCGCCCTGGTTGCGGAGAAACGCCAGAAATTCTCCGGTTGACATCGTCCCCTCGGCCTTGCGCCAG
>JAVBUI010000200.1:0-9665 GCA_031555495.1 Victivallaceae bacterium
GGAGGACGAGCCGTCGTACTCATGACTTCGAGTGAGGTTTTTTTTTGTTGTTGTGGGTTCTGTCTGTAAGAATGCGGGAAATCCAAAATTTCTACAACGGATCAAAAACTTTTTTTTGCAATGATGTGTAGAATTCTCAAAAAAACCGCATTCTTGCATGCGGAGCGATCAGACTCCGCAACCAGCAGCAAGGAGAACGACTATGAACAAAATTTTTATCGCCGTATGTATGGCCGCAATTGCCGGAACCGCATTCGCGGCCCCCAATGAAGAAGCAAAACAGTTCCGCTTCAGCACCACCATAGAAAAGGAGCGCCCGCAGCTGGATCAGGAGACCCGGCAATTGATTTCCGCCTATCGCAGCGATCCCTCCGAAGCGAATCGCGCTGCATTGAGAAAACAGATCGCCGTTAATTACGACAAGGTTCTTGAACGGAAAAAAGCGAAGCTCGAGGAGTTGAAGAAAACCGCCAGACACGAGTCCAAGATTCAGGAAATGCAGGATATCGTGGACGAGATGATCCGGGACCGCGAAAGCCGCATCGAACAAAGCATGCTGCGTTTCTCCGATCCGCGCCTGGGCCCCGGTTCCCGCGATGCGAAAGACGGATTCCTGCCGGTCCTCGGAGCGGCCCAAAACGTAGCGATCGGCTACACCCCGGTCACCAACGAGGATTACGCAAAATTCGTAAAGGCGACCGGCGGAAAGCCGCTGACCGTCTCCGCTGACAAAGCCCGCCATCCGGCGGTGAATGTTTCCTATGACGACGCCGTCGCATATTGCAAATGGCTCTCGAACAAAGACGGCAAAGCCGTTTACCGCCTGCCGACCGAAGAGGAGTGGGAGTTCGCCGCCGGACACATGCCCAAAGACGCCGATTTCAATTGCGGCGAGAAAAAAGGGACGACTCCGGTCGACGCTTATGCAAAAACCCTGACGGCCTGCGGTGCGATCGACATGTGGGGCAATTGCTGGGAGTGGACCTCCACTAAAATTGCGGCACGCGGCAAGACCGTCATGGCGGTCAAAGGCGGCTCCTGGAATTCGCGCCGGACCGACTGCCGGACCGAACAAAAGGGAGAAGGCCGGGCCCCCTCCGCCGGTTTCAATGACGTGGGCTTCCGGGTCGTCCGCGAAAAATAAAATTCCAAACTCCAGCCGCCTCCCCGCAACGGGAGGCGGTTTCCTGTTTGAACCAAATGATATTTCATGCTATATTTGAGAAAGAGCTTTGGGAAGGAATCCGCGCCATGCCGCAACCCGATACGGAACAACTGAATTGCTGGGCCGAAACGTTCCTGGAACACCGGGAGCGTCTGCTGAATCTGGCCCGGCGGAATCTGAATCCGATCCTGCTGCGCCGCGTTTCGGCGGAAGACGCGGTCCAGGACGCGCTGTCGGCGGCGTGCGCCAAAATCGATTTTTTTGAAAACAACCCGGAGGTCCCGGTCTATTTCAAGCTGCGGACGATCCTCTTTCAAACCATCAGCGCGCTGGAGCGCAAGCATCTGCAAAGCCAAAAGCGCGACGCTTACAAAGAGCTGGAAATCGCGGAAGACGGCAACGCCTCCACCGCCAGGCTCAATTGGAACATGTTCGCCGATTCCGTCACCGGCCCGCTGACCAAAGTCGCCCGGCTCGACCGTTACGAATTGCTCAAGACCGCCCTCGCCGCCATGTCCGAAAACGACCGCCGGATCCTCGAGCTCCGTCATTTCGACGGCATGTCCAATTCCGATTGCGCCGAGGTGCTGCAAATCGAGCCCAAGGCGGCCAGCATCCGTTATGTCCGCGCGCTCGAGCGCCTTCAGAAACAACTGCTCCAATTCACCGAGTTCCGGCCATGAGCGAAACGACATCCTTCGAAGAGTTGATCGAGCAGTTTCTCGACCGCTGCCGCCTCGGCGACGCGCCGGAGGTCGACGCCTTTGCGGCGCGTTACCCGGAGCATGCCGAAAAACTCCGGGAACTGCTGCCGCTGCTGCTGCAAATGGAGGGCTGTTCCGTCGACAAAACGCAAAAAATCGAGCAGCAGCCGTCCGCACTCCCTGATTTCTCCGGCACCGATTACCGTCTGCTGCGCAAAATCGGCAGCGGCGGCATGGGTGTGGTGTTCGAGGCGCAGCAATTGTCGCTCGACCGCAAAGTCGCGGTGAAACTCCTGGCCTCCGCCTCGCCCGCCCAACGCGAGCCGTTCGAAAACGAGGCGCGGGTCATCGCCATGCTCCACCATCCCAATATCGTCAAAGTCCTCAGCGCCGGAACCACTCAGGACCGCTGTTATTACGCGATGGAGCTGATCGACGGCAAGGGCCTGGACCAGTGCAAATTCGACGGCTTGCGCGAAATCGCCCGCCTCGGGCTCCAGGCCGCCGGAGCGCTGGCCTACGCGCATCGCTGCGGCGTGATGCACCGGGACGTCAAACCGGCCAACCTCCTGCTCGATTCGCACCACGAGCTTCACGTCAGCGACTTCGGACTCGCCTTTGTGCTGCGGGACGCAAATGAAATGCTCGAACGGGTCGGCGCGCAGAGCGGCACTTTGCGCTACATGGCGCCGGAGCGGCTGGCCCGGGGGGTGAACACCTTTGCCGGCGACCAATATGCCCTCGGAGCGACGCTTTACGAGCTGGTTACGAACGCCCCGATGCTTGCCGAAAAAGACCCGAAGGAGCTGATCAGGCGGATCTGCCGCGAGCCGGTTCCGCCATTGCGATGCGCCGAACCGGATTTTGCCGCGATCATCGGCAAATGCGTCAGTTTCCGGCCGGAAGACCGTTACCGGAGCATGGACGAACTGGCGGAGGACCTGCAGCATTTTCTCAAGCATGAACCGGTGGCGGCGGCGAACACCTCCTCCATCCGGCGTTTCCGCCTCTGGGTGAAACGCAAACCGGCGGTGGCGGCGCTGAGCATGCTCTCCGCGCTCTGTCTGCTGGCGTTCGCGGCCGCCCTGGCGGTCGGCTATGTCCGCACCGCCGCCGCGCTGAAGCTGGCGGAGCGAAATGCGGCGACGGCAAACGCCACGCTCTCAAATGTGTTTGCCCACATCGAAAACAGCACCCCGACGGCGGGGACAAGCGCGCTGCTGTCCAGGCTGCTGCCTTACTATCAGGAGATCGCCCGGCAGCGGAATCTGCCGGCGGAACAGATTGCCCAGGCGAATAACATCATCGGCACATCCGCCTTGCGGTCGGGCAATTATCCGCTTGCGGAGACGGCATTCCGGCGCTTGTCGGAGCTTCGCGCCGACGCGTTCCCGCTGAATCAGCTTGCCGAAGCAATGCGCAAACAGGGCAAAAACCAGGAGGCCGACGCGATTTCGCGACAAGTGGTCGAACGCTATTCGGCGTCGCGGCTTCCGGCGGACCGTTACGAGGCGGTCCGCGCGCTGCTGTCGCTCTCGGAGCCGCGGCAGGCGTTTCAGATGATCAAGGAGCTGCTTTCGCAGGAGAGCGCCAATCCGGAATACCGTTTTTTGTACGCGGTGATCCTGGGCGGCAATCCGCGCCTTTTCGCCGAACGGATTCCGGGGGTCGAGCCGAATGCGGCAACATTACTCAATCAGCTTGCCGGGGAACATCCGGACCGTCCGGAATACGGCCTGGCGCTGGTCGATCTGATGACCCGGAAACTTCGTTACGCGCGGAATTTCGGCGAACGCGACTGGAAGGACCTCGAGGTGGCGCTGGAGCTGTCGGACCGCCTGCTGGGGCGTTTCCCGAATACACCCCAGGTGCTGTCGTCGGTCGCCCGGCTGCGGAATGCCTATATCGAGGCCCTGCGTCGCAAGGGCGAGCCTGACAAAGCCCGGAAAGAGACTGAACGGCTGCGAGGAATGCTGGAAATTTTGTCCCACAACCCGGAAACCCCGGACGAGGTCCGGGAGTTCCTGAAAGAGGAAGCGAAGCCGTAAGGAGGAGCGACGGATTCGTTTTTTTCAACGCCAACTCCATTTTTGAGAAGCCGGGCGGCGATTGGCGAACGGAAAACCGCAACCCACAACATCTCACGCAAGGGCCTTCCCTTGCCTGTTTCAAAAGAAAAATATGCGGATTTTTTTTGGCGGAAATCTGTTTTTTTTGTTGCAAACAAATCGGGTTTGTGCCATATTATGGTAGTTCGCCTTACTGGAAATTCTTAATTTTCCGGAGTTCATCGACCATGCAATATGCGTCTTATCTGTTTGCCGCGGCAATCGTTCTGGCGGCAATCGCCGCCGGAGGGTGGGGATTCACTCTGCTCCGGAGGCGGCGGCTGGCCGCCATGCTGGAAATGCTCCCGCAGGAAATCGCCCTGGTGAACCGGCAGGGGCGGATTCTCCTCATGACCAACGGCGGCCGGCCCGGGCCGCCGCCGGATATCCGGCACGTCTCCCAGCTTCCCCAACCGGCGCAAGCACTCTTCCGGCGCGCAATCGACGATGTCTTCGCGACCGGAAAACCGGTTGAATTCGACTATGTTTGCGACGGCCGGACGCGGCGGGTAACGTTTTCGGCAGCGCCCCCCCTGCTTCCCTTCGGTTCTCCCTCGGTCATCTGGATGGCCGATGACATCGCCGATCCGCACCGGGTGCAGTTGTCGCACCATTACCGACAGGCGCTCGAAGCCGTTTACCTCGGCGTCATCATCGCCGACGAAAACGACCGGATTACCCTGATGAACCCGGCGGCCTGCGATTTGACCGGTTTCCCCTCCGGGGAGGCGGCGGGAATGCGGCTCGGCGAAGTATTCCGGATTGAAGATCCGGAAACAGATCCCGGCTTCGCAGACGACCGGCTCGACGGATTCAGGAAAGTCATCCTCCGGTGCCGTGACGGCTCCAGGAGGCGCATCCGCGAGGAGTTGGCGCAAATCCGTGGAGAAGAAGGCACTTTCGTCGGTAAAATCATCATCTTCCGCGACATCGGCGAAGACGCCGCCAAACTGGACCAGATGCTGATGAACCGCCGGCTGCTCGATACGACCATCGAAGCGGCGAAGCTCGTCTATTTTCGCATCGACCGCGAAATGAAACTCATTTACGCGTCTTCCACCAAATACTGGCCGGTCGAAAAAGGCACGGTCGTTTCGATCGCCCAATGGGTGAGCCCGGAAGACGCGGCGGCGCTCCAGGCCAAGTGGGAAGCCCTCAGGGACGGAGAAATCGCCTCCTTTGAGCACGCCTATTCGGTGGTCACCAAAGGACGCCGCAAATACTTCCAAATCAACATTTCGCAGTTTCAGAACGCAATTACCGGACAATACGAATACTGCGGCACCCTGCAGGACGTCACCACGATCCGGGAAAGCGAAATGCATTACCGCGACAATCTGCGGCTGCTGGAAACCGTGACCAAACACATGCCCGGCGCTTTCTTCGTCAAAGATGTGAAAGACAATTTCCGTTATTTGCTCTGCAATGAACAATTCATCGAAGTCACCGGCTGCCCCCGGGAAGGCATCATCGGCCGGCGCGACCGGGAAATCTTCAACCTCGATGAAAACGCCGCCGAAAAATTCATCGCCGACGACCGCGCACTGGTGGCCGGCGAAACCGACATCGACGTACAGGAGCAATTTGTCGGCAGGTCCGGCCAGCGCTACACGATGAGGACGATCAAGAAAGTCGTCTCCTGCGCAGACGGCAGACAGCTTCTGCTCGGCATGGCGCTGAACATCACACGCCAATGCGAATTGGAACAGCAGCAGAAGAAAACCATCGACCGCCTGAATGAATATATCGAAAGCGACCGGATTCTCTATCAGGCATTGTCGGAAATCGCCGTCATGCCGAAGTTCGACGACGCGATCGACGGCATGCTCCACAGCATCGGGGAATTCAGCGGAGCCGACCTCTGCGCGGTGTTCCACTACCTCGACCGGGACCGGACGCAGGCGGTCAACATCTGCGAGTGGTGCCGCGAAGGCGTCGCCCCGCTCTACAGCGGCAAGCCGGCAAACGACGTCGCCGAATTCCGCCCCTGGCACCAGACGCTGCTGGAACGCCGCTCGATTGTCCTCTCCGACCTCGAAAATCCATCGCCCGGATTCGAAAACGCGGCGGAAAAACTGCGAAAGCGTGCGTTCCGCTCCGTCCTGGCCTGCGGCATCTGGATCGACGATAACCTTCACGGCTTCATCAGTCTTTACTTCCGGAACCGCAAAGAGTTTTCCGAATGCGAAATCCGCACCATCAACGGCATCGCCCAACTGTACCGGATCGCCTATGAAATTTCGCGCCAGCGGGCGGCGGCCGAAGACACCGCTTCACTCCAACGCCAGATCGTCGACAACATCCCGCTGCCGGTGACGATCATCGACCTCGACTATCATATCCTCTCCGCCAATCCGAGCGCGCTTGACAACATCAAAAAGCCATTGGAAGAGCTGCTCGGCACCCAGTGCTTCGCCACCGCCTGCCGCCAGGGGGCTCCGCCTGAATTCTGCCCGGTCCGCAGAACGCTCCGGAGCGGAGAGCCCTGCAGGATCGAGCACGATTTCCATGACCGCCGGCTGCTGGCTTCGGCCCAGCCGATCTTCGACCGCGACGGCAATATGAAATACATCCTGACCGTCGACGTCGACATCACCGAAATGGCCAAACAGAAAAAAGAGCTGCAAACCGCCATGGAGCAGGCGCAAGCCGCCGACCGCGCCAAGAGCTGCTTCCTGGCCACCATCAGCCACGAACTCCGGACGCCGCTCAATGCGGTGATCGGATTCAGCGAATTGCTCCAGCAGGACGGCGTCACCCCGGAGGACCGCGAGGAATATTTGCGTTCGATCAGCTTCGCGGGCAACGCGCTGCTGAACCTGGTCAACGACATCCTGGACCTCTCCAAGCTCGCGGCGGATCAGGTGACACTGGAGCCGACCCTGACGGATGTGGAGAAGCTGATCCGGGAAGTCGGAGACGTCTTCAGGCTCAGGAGTATCAAGAACGGCGTCGATCTCAAAATTGCCGTTTCAGACGTCCGCCATGCGCTTTTCATCGACAATCTCAGGTTGCGCCAGATTCTGTTCAATCTGCTCGGCAACGCCTTCAAGTTCACCGATGCCGGGCGGATTGAAATCGAAGCGGCGACCGCCGTGTCGCAGGAGAGCGGCAAAGCGTCTTTGGTCCTCCGGGTCAGGGACACCGGCATTGGAATTTCGCGCGAAGGGCAGAAAAATATTTTTGAGCCCTTCGTCCAGGACGCCGCCGTGCTCGCCAAACGCCGATACGAAGGAACCGGCCTCGGGCTTGCGATCATCAAGCGCCTGCTCGACAAAATGGGTGGCGCCGTCGAGCTTGAAAGCGAACCGGGAACAGGAAGCACCTTCCGCGTCCGGCTTGACGGCCTCGATTACCGGGACGCGTCTTCGTCCGCCGTCTCCGCTCCGGAGGAAAACGCTCCCGCCCTGAAACCTCAGCGGCTGCTGCTGGTCGACGACGTTCCGCTCAATCTGAAAGTCCTGAGCGGCATGCTCCGCAAGCTGGACATGGAGTGCACTTCCGCTGCTTCCGCTTCCGAAGCGTTGGAAATCCTTGATCGCGACAACCGTTACGACGCCATCCTGACCGACATGTGGATGCCGGAACTCAGCGGAGGCGAACTCGCGGAGCGGCTCGGGAAGGATCCGCGCTGCGCCACGATTCCGGTGTACGTCGTGACCGCCGACACTCAAGTCAATGAACCGGATCTTTTCGCGGGAGTTTTGCATAAACCGCTTACATTGGATGCTTTGCGGGAACTGTCGCGTGCAATTGAGGCAAAAAAAACATAAGTTTTGGGTGTGTCGGCTGAAAAAACACTGAAGTTCTGGTTTTTTGATTTGTTTTTTCGGCGCTTTTCAGCTATAATATATTGTAAAGATATCGAATCTTCGATTCTGCCCTGAATTTCAGTTTTGCGGAGATTTTTTTTGATGACGGAACAACACAATCAAGCATCTGCGGGCCGTGATGAAAACCGCGGCGCGGCAACGGCCGCGCGGCTTCACCATCCGGCTCCGGCAATACAATCCTTTCTCCAGCCGGACTGGGTCAATATTCCACAGCCGGGTTTGGTCGCGATCGGCAACTGTCATCCGGGAAGCACGCTTCCGGGAGACAGTTACGATGTGATCCCCCTGACGGACGGCAATTGCTTTTTTCTTGCCGCCCGGATCGACGGAGCGGGCGTCACTCCGGCGATTCAGGCCGGAGCGGTCCAGGCACTGGCGAGAAACCTGATTGGAAACAGCGGAGAAATTCCGGTCGAGCTGCTGCTCGGCGAACTGAAAGAACGGTTCCGGGCGCTTTTCGGAGGAAAATTCCGGCTGAAATGCGCGGGCGCGATCATCGACCTGGCGCACAACCGTCTCCGCTACTGCAACGCGGGTTTGCCGGAGCTGTTCCTGATCGATTCCAGAGGAAACAAAACCGCAGACCTGGGCGGACACGCGGCGGGCGGCGAGATTCCATTCCAGCCGGGAATGACTTTGCTGGCCTCGACGGTCGAAGTCTCGGCGGAGTCCCTCCGGAATTTCGCCGCAAACACCGGCTCGCCGGAGTTGGCTGCTTATTCGCTTGAACCGGCCGACGCAGACTCCCGCGACGGAGCGCTCATCGTCGGCTTGCACCGTCCGGCAACGCAAGGATTGCGCCACTCCAGCCATCTGACCGCGACGCAGAATTTTCAACGGATTATCTCCGTCGCGACGGACCTGGCGCGCGAAGTCGAAAGCGTAACCAAAGACCGGCTGCTGGCGATGAAAATCGAGCTCGTGCTCAATGAGTTTCTCAACAACATCCTGATCCACGGCTATCGCCGGGAGCTGCGGCTGACGCCGAAAATCCTGATCCGGCAGACCATTGAAGAAGACCGCATTGAAATCGCATTCTTCGACCGCGGCGTCGAGTGGAACTATGCGCCTCCGGCTCAATCGCTTGCAGAGGTCGATCGCCAGGACTGCTTCCGCTTCGATCTCGATGTCGGGCGCGGTATGCTGATTATCAGCGAAATCGCAAAAAAAATCGAGCGCACCCGTCACGGCGCGCTCAATATGACCGTCTTTACAATCCCTTGCTGACGGGCCCTTTTTCCGACAGAATCCGGTCGATCACAGGCCCGATGGCTTCCGCCATCCGGTGAAAGCCGAGGTCGGTCGGGTGAACTCCGTCAACCGTGCATTCGTCCCAATCTTTGCCGAGGATGCCGGTGCCGTCAAGATAATGGATGTTGCGGTCGCCTTCTTTCTGCAATTTCTCCACTAGATCCTGCTGAAATTTACGCACTTCCTCGACCTCCGGGGACCGGGCGGGATTGTCGGCGGCACGGCCGAGCCATTCGCGCGGATAACGGATTTTGCTGATGACCAGGATCGGCGTATCCGGGTGAGCGGCACGGAGAATGCGGATGAATTCCGGCATCGTACCGCTGATCGATTGGATCCGCGTGAGGCCGGGACTGCTCGCATTGGCTTCGTAATCGAGCACGAACATCGCGGGATTCTTGATCAACGCCAGCTCGCGCCCGACGCCCGCCTCTCCTCGACCGTTGCCGGAAAAACCAAGATTGATGACCGGAACGTTCAACCGGCGGCCGACGATATTGGTCCAGGCCATGCCGGGACGGCTGGCGCAACCGCCCTGAGTGATCGTGGTCCCGTAAACAACCACGGAACGGTCGTCGCGCCACGGCGACGGCGCGTCGAGCGT
>JAVBUI010000018.1:0-10058 GCA_031555495.1 Victivallaceae bacterium
CCATTCGTCGATTCGGTCCGACATGGCGTCTTCTCCTTGTGTATTAGGTTTCCACCTTTAATATAACATGAAAGACGGATTTTGTCAATAATAACTTAGCGCTTATGGCCTGCAGGCCTGCCGAGGGGGTAGCTGGGGGACAAGGAGTCCCCCGGACCGATACGCCGGGCAATCGTGTGGGATATTGCAAGCAAGACGGGCTTGGGTTGCGTCGCTCCGGCCTGACGGCCTCGCTGTTCCGGGCTCAGCTCACGACTTCGTCGCTCGACTTTCGCTGGGGCTTCGCCCGGGCGACGGCGAGGCTCCGCCTCACACTCCGCCAAAGGGCTGTGCGCCCTTTGGATTCCGCACCAGGGCCGAGGAGCCCTGGACCCGTCGCTCCGCGCTGATGCGCTCCGCTCCCTCCCCGTAGCGAGATAGCGAAGCGACCGCTCCGCTATCCCGAGGCCGACGTTCGGCCGCTCCACTCCTTATTTGGTCTGCGGCGCGCCCGACTGTCGCGCACTCCGCCGGAACTCTATTTGACTTTTTCACCGTGAAACGATATATTGAAAAACAATTCAACAGGGGGACAAAAAAATGAATGAACCGGTCGAATGCTCGTTCTACCAACAACTTGAAGATGGAACGGCGCACTGCCGTCTGTGTCCTCACAACTGCCTGATCGCCGAGGGCGAAACCGGGATATGCCAGGTCAGGCGCAATGTCGGCGGGAAGTTGATTGCCGAAAGTTTCGGGCATCCCGCCGCGGTGGCGGTCGATCCGATCGAGAAGAAGCCGTTCGGCTGGTTCCGGCCGGGGACGAAGACATTTTCGGTGGGGACTTTCGGCTGCAATCTCGGCTGTCGTTTTTGCCAGAACGATAGTTTATCGCGTCGCGGCTGCGGCGGGAACCAGCCGGCGCAATATCTTGCCCCGCGCCGGATCATTGAGCTGGCTATAGAGCACGGCTGCGAGACGATTGCGTTCACTTACAACGAACCGACTGTTTTCATCGAATACGCGATGGCGACGGCGCACCTCGCCCGGATTGCCGGACTCGGCACAGTGCTGGTCAGCAACGGCTACATCAATCCCGAACCGCGCGCCGAGTTTTATCCGCTGATCGACGCGGCGAACATCGACCTCAAGGGAAACGGCGATTTTTACCGCGAGCTTTGCGGCGGCAAGCTCGAACCCGTGTTGGAAAGCTGCGTCTACTTCAAGCAAGAATGCAACGGACACCTGGAGTTGACCACTCTGGTGATTCCGGGATGCAACGACCGCGACGAAATGGTCGAGGCGCTGCTCGACTGCGTGGCGGAGCGGCTGGGAGCGGATACGCCCATGCACTTTTCGGCTTATTTCCCGGCGGGGGGCTTCACCGCGCCGCCGACGCCGGCGACGACGTTGTACCGGATCCGAGAACTCGCGCTGGCGAAGGGCTTTACCAGGATCAAGCTGGGCAATATCAAAGAGTAAACTCTTCCTCGTTGAAGACGATCGCTTCGAAAACGGTGAACTCGGCGCCTTCGCGCCAATCGTCGGGGCGAAGCCCGGCTTTCTGCGCGAGACAGGTCAAGGCGGTTTCGAGGTCCCATCCCTGTTCCGGGGCGACTTGCGGCAGGAAAACCGCCGAGCGTCCGTGTTTGCGGAGCGTCATTCCGTGCTTGCCGATGACGATGTCGTGCCAGGAGCCGACCGGGTGCTCGGGCGTCAGGGCCGAGATTTCAATCGAGATACGTTCGAACTCTTCGGGCGAAAGCGCGGGGAAACGGGGATCGCGGAACGCGCTGTCGACGGCACGGCCCGCTACCGCTTCGAAAAGCGGTCTCCGGGCCTGGATTTCGCCGATGCAGCCGCGAAGCCGGTGGTCTTTTTTGAAGGACAGCGTGACGAAGCAACCCATTTCCCGGCGCATGTTCCCGGTGCTTTCGGCGGAGAAGTGATCGGGCGCAAACGCGGTCCCGGTGTCGAAGACATGCCGGATCGACGCGCGGGCGATGCCGAGCAGCGCGCGCTTTTCATCCGGCGTCAGCGCGGCTTCCTCTTCCGCTGCGCCCCATTTCGCGCGCCCGGCGGCGGCGAGGTAGCAGACGAAACGCGAATCGTCTCCGCCGCCGTCGGCGCTGGTGGCGTAGGCGAGCAATTCGAGTTCGGAACTGCCCGGCAGCGCGGCCAGCATCAGCCGGATCGGCTCAACGCCGCAGATGGTGGCCCCGGTCCGCCCGACATAATCGGAGAAACCGTCGACGTCGCGGTCCCGGATCAGCGCAAACGCGCCCAAATCGAGCTCCCGGACCCGTGTCAAAGCGTCGCCGTCGAAGGGCGCGAAGTGAAAGTCCGCGCCGTAATGCGTAAAATCGCTGCTGACCACCAGCAGCGTTCCGTCGTCGAGGATCCGGCGTAGCGCGGCGGCGGCGCGGATCAGGCCGCTTCGCCCGATCGAGCCGACGATCACCGGAGTGACCGTAAATTCCTTCAACGCGTATTGCAGCATCGGATACTGAATTTGGATCGAATGCTCGGCGGCGTGGACGGCGTCGCTTTCCAGCACCGAAAACCCCTCTTTGAGACGCTCGATCGCAGCTTTGTCGACCGGAATTTCGCCAAGCGGCGTGGAGACGGCTTCGGCTTCCGGCACAATCAACGTATCCTGCTGCCAGACCCGGTGGCTCGGGGCGAGGATCACCACCCGTTTGAATCCGGAATCGAGCACGCTCCTGATCCCGCAGGCGGCGACCGCGCCGGAATAATTCATCCCGGCATGGGGCAGGATGAGGATGTTGGGCGCAAAGGGCGGCTCCGTTTCAACGGCGGCAAGGCACGCTTCGATGGTTTCGCGCAATTCATCGCGGCCGCCCGGATACCAGGAACCGGCAATCGTGCTCGCCAGGACCCTGCGGCCATTGGAACTGAGCGAAATCCGGTGATGGTCCGCCCCGGATGCAAAACGATATTTCATGAAAACCTCCAATCGGCATGAGCGCTCCGCAGCCGTTACAGTACAACACATTGCCGGATTTTTCAACTAAAAAATTCCTTTCGCAGGACATCCCCCTCGATTCGCCAATGAATTGAACACGAACTCCGCAGAAAACGCAAATCGTGGCTCACCAGCAGCAGCGCCGCCTCGCATTCTCCGAGCGCCGCTTCGAGACACTCGATCGACGGCAGGTCGAGGTGGTTGGTCGGCTCGTCCATCACAATCAAATGAACACGCCGCAGTACGCCGAGCCCGAAGAAAAGCTTTCGCCACTCCCCCGGGCTGCAATCAGCCGAATCAAGCACCCGTTCCGGCCGAGACCCGAGCGAAGCGACCACGTTCATCACCCGGCTGAAATCGTCGCGCGACAGCGACTTGAGCTCCCGGTAAATCTCCCGCGTCATCGCCTCGTCGAGCTCTTGAGGGAGATATAAATAATCGGAAGCGGGCAGTTTGAGTTCGTCGACGATCCGCCGGAGCAAGGTGCTTTTGCCCGCGCCGTTGACTCCGGTGAGGCCGATCCGGTCGCGGTTTCCGATGACAAGCGCCGGAAGTTCGAGTTGCCGCCCAGGCCTGAGCGGAATCGAGCCGGGCCCGCTTTCGTAAAGGACGTTCTTCGCGGCATACGCGCCGTAAGGAATTTTCAAACCGAGGCGGCGGACGCCGACACTTCCCAATTCTTTGAGGTTCGCCTCGATCCCGGCGACGGCCCCGGCCTGCGAGGCGGCCAGGGCGCCGGGCTTTTTGTCGCGCCCGGTGACGCGGGCGGCGTCGATGCGCCCCTTGCCGTCGCGGTCGTGGCGGTCGAGCTTCCGTTTGCTGTCGCGGTTCCGTGCCTGCTGTTCTTTTTCGCGCCGCCGCTGCAGCTCCAGTTTGCTGTGTTTGAGCTCCTTTTTGAGCTGTTTCACGGCATCCATGCGGGTTTCCAATTCGGCCTCGGCGAGCTTCCTGCCCGCGCTGAAGCCTCCGGGGCGCAGCACCGCCCCTCCCGCGTCGAGAAACAGTGTCTGTGCCGAAAGCAGATCTAGCAACTCGCGGTCGTGGCTCACCAGCACCCCGATGCCGCGAAAACGGCGCAACTCTTCCGCCAGCAACTGCCGCGCTTCACCGTCGAGGTGGTTGGTCGGCTCATCGACGCAAAGCACCTCCGGCCGGGCGAACAATGCGCAGCCGATTTCAAGCCGTTTGCGTTCGCCGAAAGAGAGCTCCTCCCAGCGCTCCGGCATCTCCGGCTCCAGGCGCAGCCGATCGCGCAAGCGGAACGCGTAAGCGTCGCAGGATTCGAAAAATCCCGCTGCCGCCACCGGCGGCTCCGCCGTCTCCTGGCGGCAAAGCACCGCCGCGCCGGAACGCGCGACCGAGCCGGAAGCGGGGGCCAGTTCGCCCGCCAACAGCCGAAGCAGCGTGGTTTTGCCGGCCCCGTTTGCCCCGACCACCGAGGTCCAGCCGGGCGGGAAGTGGATGGACAGATCCCTGAAAAGCGCCTCCGGCGCTCCCTCGTAGGAAAAGTCAAGATGTGAAGTAAACAAAAAAGACATATCAGATAATCTCCGTAACAAACCCCGGCCGGGTCCCATATCCGGGACCGGCCGAATCGCAAAACATGCGGATCAAGGTCCGCCTCGCTGATTGGGTTGTTAGACTATCACTGAATTGTCTTTTCTGTTGATGATGCGTGTTGGATGGCGTCGCTCCGCAGGCGCTTCGCGCCCGCGTCGCTCAGACCGGGCTCAGGGCGGAACTGCGTTCCGCTCTCTTGAGCTGGGCTTCGCCCGGGCGGGAACGGCGAGGTTTCACCTCACACTCCACCAAAGGGCGCTGCCCTTTGGAATCCCGCCAGGGCACTGCCCTGGACCGTCGCTCCGCGCTGGTGCGCTCCGCTCCCTACCTGGTCTGCGGCACGCTTGGCGGCGGGTTCGGGGTGATGATATTGAACCAGCGCGACGGGATCACGCAGACCGACAGCATCTCTTTTAATTTCCCGGCATCGCCGTCCACCTTGACCGCACCGCTCTTGACCAAAGCAGCCAGCTTGGCCTCCCCGGTCAGGACATCATGGAGCTCCTTGCGGCTGATTGCAATCACCGCATCCGGCTTGCCAGACATCTTCTTCCGGTAATTCAGCACGCTGTTCCGCAGCGTCACCGCCAGCGTATCGTCCTTGTCCGGAAACCGGAAGACAATGCCGATCTCTTTTCCAGCCGCCTTGCCCGCGTCGACGCGGACCGCCAGCAGGTCCAGAACCATTTCCACCGGCATCGCGGCGATCGTATCCGGCGACGAAACGTCGACGGTATTCTTTCTGACGTTCCCCTCACGCAACTCCTTGGCTCCCGAAAGGTAGAACCCGCGCCAGGTGGCGCACTCCGCCTGATACCCCAATTGCTCAAAAGCATCGGCCTGAAGCTGCCGCGCCTCCCGGTTGGTCGGATCGGCAAAGACGACGTGCTTCAGCAATTCCGCCGCCCAACGGTAATCCCCCTCGGCTACCGCCTTGCGGGCCGCCTTGATCATCGGTTCCGCGCCGAACGTCTCGACGTACCGCTCCGCCATATCGGTCGGCGAATAGGGATTCAAATTCGCAGGATTGCCGTCGAAGTAACCCAGATAAAAGTTGTAAACGGCGCGCGCGTCATGACTGACCGAGCCGTAGTAACCGCGGGTCGCCCAGTTTCCGGCCAGAGACGCCGGCAAAGAATCGAGCATGTTGCCGATTTCGTTCATCGTGTAGCCCTGATTGGCCAGATGCAGCGCCTGGTCGTGGATATAACGGAAGGCGTCGCTGTATTTTTCGATATGCTTCACGATGTCCGCATTTCCCCAGACCGGCCAGGTATGCGGCATGTAAAGGACTTCCGCCTGGTCGCCCCAGCGGTCGAGCGTTTCATTGAGATAGCCGACCCACTTGGCGACGTCGCGCGTCGTCGCGCCCCGGAGGGTATAGACGTTATGCAGCGTATGGCAGCAGTTTTCCGCCGAAAACAGCGCCTTCCAGGCCGGAATGTAGAAGTGCATTTCGGACGGGGCTTCGCTGCCCGGAGCCATCAGGAATTCAAACTCCACACCGTCTACGGTCAGCTTTTCGCCGGTCCTGGTAATCGTCACATTCGGTGCGATCAATCCCACCGAGCCCGTGGAGAAACAGCGGCCCAGTCCGCAGCCGATGTCGCCGCGGACATCCTTCGGCAAAAAGATGCCGTACGAATACAGCCCCCGGCACATCATGGCGTTGCCGGCCACCACATTTTCACTGACGGCTTCTTCGAGAAAACCGGCGGGAGCGATGACCTTGACCTTGCCGGAAGCGGCGTCCTCCCGGGAAATCAGCCCCTCCACCCCGCCGTAATGGTCGGTGTGGCTGTGGCTGTGAATCACAGCGACGACCGGCTTGCGCGGCCGGTACTGGTAATAGGTCTCAAGTGCGTTCCGGGCCGCTTCCGCGGTCACGAGAGGGTCGACCGCGATGATGCCGGTGTCTCCCTCGATGAAGCTTACGTTGGAAACATCCTGTCCGCGAACCTGGTAAATGCGGTCGGCAACCTTGAACAAGCCGGAAAAGCTGTTCAATTGCGCCTGTCGCCACAGACTCGGATTGACGGTATCCGGAGCCGCCTCATTCTCCGGGAAGGTATAGACATCCGGCCGGTAAGTGATCTTGCCGGATGCGTCGTACAGCGTTCCATTGTTCTTGAGCGGCCCCACGAAGCCGCGTTTGGCGCTTTCGAAATCCCGCCGGTCATTCATCGGCAGCGACTTGGCCATGGCGGCATTGGCTTTCCGGGTAAAACTGGTAGCGTCCTTGGGACCGGTCGGTTTCGGTTCCGGCGACGCCGCGCCGTGGACGGTCAGGGTTGACAACACCATGCCTGCCGCCAACACGGCCCCGCCCGTTCGAATGTTCAGGCAAAAAGACTTCATACCGAGATCTCCTCTCTTCGCCAGCCCCACCGGGGCTGTTGCCCCGGTCGGTTCCGCGTTCCCCCACGGTACGCAAAAAAACCGCCCCTCTCTTATACAAAGTATCGCCGGAAACGGAAAATACAAGTACGGCGCGCTATTGCCGACCGCGCTCCCGGCAGGCCTTGTCGATCGCATCCTGGATTTTTTCGAAGGTAATCGGCTTGAGCAATACGCCGGTAAAAGCACGCCGGGATGCTTCGTCGAGCCCGTCGGTGTCGGCGGTCACGGCGAAAACCGGGAGCCCGGCATGCCGTTCTTCGGCACGGATCTTGCGCAGGAGTTCGACGCCGTTGGTGTTTTCCATCCAGACATCGGTGAGGACCAGTTCGAAATCGCGCTTCTGCAATTCCGCCCAGGCCTCATCCCCCGATCCGGCGGTGACGATATCCTTCAGGCCCAGCCGATGGCACATGGCCTTGAGCACCTGAAGATTCAACTTAACGTCGTCAACCAGCAGCGCCGACAGCGCGGGCACGCTCCCGGGCTTCACGGCGGCGGCCGGCGGAGCGGGCGCCTGAGCGGCAGTGCAATATCTGACGTTCCGGAGGGTGACGCCAAATGTGCTTCCCTGCCCGGCTTCGCTTTTGATCCACAGTTCGCCGCCCATTTTTTCCACCAGCCGCTTGGAGATGGTCAACCCGAGCCCGGTTCCGCCGCTGCCGGAGCCGGTGTTGCGCGGGTGGGATATCTGCATGAAGGGCTCCGTCAGGCGCTTCTGATCCTGCTCGGAGATTCCGATTCCGGTGTCGATGACCGCAAACGTCAAAACGCCGTACTCTTCGTCCCGGAGCTGGAACTCCGCCCGGAGCGTAACTGATCCGGCGTCGGTGAATTTGACCGCGTTGCCGATCAGGTTGAACAAAATCTGCCGGATGCGTTGTTTGTCAAGTTCCAGCGTCGGAAGCGCCGGAAGCTCGGACTTCAGTTCGAGGTTCCGCTCGATTGCCCGGAAGGAGAACACCTTCAGCACATCCAGCCCGAGTTCGGCAAAATCGGTCGGAACCGCGGAGAACGCCATCTGGTCGGCCTCGAGCTTGGAGAGGTCGAGCACGTCGTTGACCAGTTCAAGCAGGGCATTGCCGCTGTAGGCGATGTTGCCGAGATACTCTTTTTGTTTGTCTTCCGGGACCTGTCCATTCTGGAGCAATTCGGAGAACCCGATCACCGAATTGAGCGGCGTCCGGATTTCATGGCTGACGCTGGCGATGAAGAAGCTCTTGGCGCGCTCGGCGGCCCGGGCCTGTTCCAGGGCTCGAACCAATTGATCGTGCGAAGCCTGGCGCTCAAGCATGATTTCGATCAGCCGGACCGCCGCCTGCAGAATTTCCAGCTCGGGGGGGCCGAATTGCCGGCAATATTCATTTTCGTAAATGATGCCGAAGTCGCCCCAGAGCGTGCCGTGCACGTGGATGCCGGCAACGAAAGACGATTTCATATCGTACTTTTTGGCAATGCCGCGCCATGATCCCATGGTCTCCAGCTGGTCGGCCGCTTCCATATCGTAGAACAGCACCGATTCGCCTTTGGTCAGCGTCACCACCCACGGATCGTCCGGCGACATCGGCAGCTCGGCACCTGGATCGAAAATATGCTTCCGGCCAGAACCGGTGTGCTCCGAAAGCAAGCGGCAGCTTCGAATCTCCGGGCCGAATTTGAAAACATAACTCCGTGAAGCGCCAAGGTAGTCACAAACCCGCTCCAATACCAGCGAAATCGCCTTCTCGGAATCCTCCTCCCGGAACAGCGCCTCAAGGCAGCCGCTGATGACCTGCTGCCTCCTCAGCACCGCATTGAGCTCCGTGACGTCGGTCGCGTCTTTGACGATGTTGACGAGCTTGCCGTGTTCATCAATGACCGCGTCGGCGTGAATAATGTACTGGCGGCCGTCGACGCTCAAGTCGGAGGAAGCGGATTTCTGCCCGGCGATCACCTGCCGCAGCGGCGAATCAGGAGGCGGCACGGTCCCCAGATAGAAGACTTCGTTTTGGGGAGAAGACAACAGCTCTCCGGCGGTCTTTCCGGTCATCCGGCAGACCGCGGCGTTGACATGCAGCAGTTTCCCGTCCGCGGCGTGCAGCGAAATCGGAATATTGATGTTGTCGAGAATCAAGTGCATTTCGTGCTCGTGATGCCGGATCTTTTCATCCTGCGCCTGCCTGGTGCGGGCCAGGGCGATCACACTGGCGCACGAGCGGATAATGCCTTCGTCCGTTTCGCTGAAACTCTCGCGGTGTCCCTGATACGAAACCAGGAGGCCGCCCTGCAAACAGTCGTTTTCGAAAATCGGTGCGCCGATCATCGACACCTGTTCGCCGGCCGCGTCCGGCCTCGGAACATCGGAAAATGCACTCTGCTTGATATCAACGACTTCAAGAAGTTCATCCGCTTCAAACCGGGGCTGAATCAACTCCCACAGCTCCGTAAGGTCATTGATGCCGGCCGCCAGGAGAGGCGGGAGGGAGCTTCCGTGCCATTCGCGCTCCAGGCGCAATTGGCCCTCGCTGTTGCTGCGAATGTACATGATGCGCCGGCCGCCCAGCTGCATCAGCCGCTCCGCCATATAGTCGAGCACGCCGTTGAAATCAGGCTCTTTGACCGCAAACGCAAGCATTTCGCTGTGGAAGCGCTCCCAGGAAATCAGACTGTTCAATTCGGTGACGTCCTGAACGGCGGTAATCAGCAGCCGTCTGCCGTTGGCTCCGCAGAACGGTTTCTTCACGGTCTTCAGGTATCTCTGACGCCCGGCAAAATCCCGGCCGATCTCATCGAATTCCTGGCTCCGGTTGCTCGCGATGATCTCCATATCTTTGCTGCGGAACGCCTCCGCCACCTCGCGGGGGAAAAGCTGGAAGTCGGTCAGACCGCGCACCTCTTCGACACTCCGCCCGAGGAAATCGGCGACCGCCTGGTTGCAGATGACATACTTGAAATCATCATCCGGATCCTTGCCGAAAATCATGACCGGCAGCGAATTGATGACCAGCTCCCAAAGCTCCATGGTGCTTTTGAATTCACCGGCATCGCGGGTGATGTCGGTGATATCCTGAACCACGCCGATCTCAAAAAATTCACCCGGCTTGCCCTGCTCCACGGAAGCCAGGATCCGGTAATAGCGCAACGCGCCCGAAAAAAC
>JAVBUI010000276.1:0-5112 GCA_031555495.1 Victivallaceae bacterium
CCCCCCTCCTCCACGCCCCCCCCTCCTCCACGCCCCCCCTCCTCCATGCGCCCCGTAACCACCACGACTGATCTCATGCGGCAGTGTAGGTGGGGGAGCATTCGTGGCATCGATACTCCAAGGTCTTGCGGGCCGCAGAGCGATCCTACGCGGTATCGGACTGCCACGCCTTGCATAAAGCACGGACGCGAGGGAATCTTTCCGCAAAAAAGCGGAAAGATTCCGGAGCCTTTGGAGCAGGGGGTCTAGAGGGGGCGAACCTTTTTTAAAGGTTTGCCCCCCGGCAGCCCATTTTCCCAAGGGTCGGCGGCGAAGCCGCCAGGGGTGCAGGGCCAGCCGGTCCTGCCGAGGGGTAGCAGGGGGCGAGGAGCCCCCGGACCGATGCGCCGGGCAATCGTATGGGATATTGCAAGCAAGACGGGCTTGGATGGCGTCGCTCCGGCCTGACGGCCTCGCTTGGACCGGGCTCCGCACCGCGACTGGCGTCGCGTTTCTTGAGCTGGGCTGCGCCCGGGCGAGAACGGCGAGGTTTCACCTCACACACCACCAAAGGGCGTTGCCCTTTGGAATCCCACAAGAGGGCTCCGCGCCCTCTTGACGCTGCGCCAGGGCCGCATGGCCCTGGACCCGTCGCTCCGCGCTGGCGCGCTCCGCTCCTTACCGGTCTGCGGCACGCATGAAATAAAAACGGCGTCCACTTCTGGTGGACGCCGTTCAGGGCTTTGGGCTCTCGCTTACGCCTTGGCTTCTTCCGCGGCCGGGGCCACTTCCGCGCCTTCGACCAGCTGCAGGATGCACATTTCAGCCGCGTCACCCTGACGCTTGCCGAGCTTGTAAATCCGGGTGTAGCCGCCGTTGCGCTCCGCATAACGGGGAGCGATTTCGTCGAACAGAATCTTTACCGCTCCCTTGTCACGAAGACGGGAGACAGCGAGGCGACGGCGATGCAAATCACCCTTTTTGCCGAGCGTGATCATTTTTTCGGCAACGCTCGACGCAACCTTGGCCTTGACCAATGTGGTCGTGATCTGACCATGCAGGAACAGACTGCTGACCATGTTGGCCAGCATGCTGCGGCGGTGGGCGCTCGAACGCCCGATCTTGAAAGTATCAACACGATGACGCATTATTTGGTCTCCTCATTCTCGGAACGCGCCTGGGCGGATTCGGCCTCCAGCGCAGTCATGATCGGCTCGCTGAAGGTCATGCCCAGGGCAAGGCCGAGTTTCTCGATTTTCTCTTTGATTTCATCCAGCGATTTCTTGCCGAAATTGCGGTACTTCAGCATCCGCTGTTCCGTCTTGGTGCAGAGTTCGCCGATCAAACGGATGTCCGCGCTGTTCAGGCAGTTCATCGCGCGGACCGAGAGATCCAGCACGTCGACGTCCTGCGAAAGCTGTTTGAAAAGCTTCAGCTCTTCTTCGGTCATCAGCGACATCACGTCCTTTTCGGCAATCTGACCGCCAAGGAACGGCTGCAAGTGATCGCGCAGGATCAAAGCCGCCGCCTCCAGGGCGTTCTGCGGAGAAATCCGGCCATCGGTCCAGATTTCCAGAACCAGCGAGTCCATTTCGGTCTCTTCACCGACGCGGGCTGCGCCGACCTGGTAGTTGACACGGGTCACCGGGCTGAACAGGCAGTCCACCGGGATCGTTCCGATCGCACGCGGAACCGTGCTCTTCTCGGCGGGGAGATATCCCTTGCCGCGAATCACGTCGATTTCGGCGCGGAACGGCAGCGACTTGTCCAGCGTGCAGATGACCTGCTCGGGATTGAGAACTTCAACCGTACCGTCGCAAATGATGTCGGCGGCAGTCACCACGCCAGCTTTGTCCTTGCGGATTTCCAGCGTCTTGGTGCTGTCGCTGTGCAGATTCAAACGAACCGACTTGAGGTTGAGGACGATTTCAGTCACATCCTCGACCACGTTTTCGAGTTCGTCAAATTCATGACTGGCTCCGTCGATGCGCACCGCCGCGATGGCGGCGCCTTCAAGGGAGGAAAGCAACACCCGGCGAAGCGAGTTGCCCAACGTGTGCCCGAACCCGCTCTGAAACGGAGCGGCGATGAACTTCGCATAGTTCGCGGTCACGGTGCTCTCTTCAATCGCCAAAGCTTTTGGC
The DNA here is from genome assembly GCA_031555495.1 of Victivallaceae bacterium. GTDB lineage: Bacteria > Verrucomicrobiota > Lentisphaeria > Victivallales > Victivallaceae > JAVBUI01. Next base: position 2,124 of record JAVBUI010000276.1, read on the forward strand.
ATCGGAAAACCGATTGCAGCAGTCATATTCATCCTCCAAACTTATTTATGCTTTTCAGCACTCTATTTCCATATACCGGATGATCAACATCCGGACCTTATCGGCCCATTCCCGCAGGCGGGATCAGACACGACGACGTTTCGGAGGACGACAGCCATTGTGCGGAACAGGAGTGATATCCTTGATCGCATTGACTTCCATGCCGACCGCGACAATACCGCGGACGGCGGATTCACGGCCCGCGCCGGGGCCCTTGATGCGGACTTCGACTTCCTTCATGCCGAGCAGCTGCGCCTTTCTGGCGGCGTCGCCGGCGATCACCTGGGCGGCGTACGCGGTGCTCTTGCGCGAACCCTTGAAGCCGTTCTTGCCGCCGGTCGACCAGCAGAGAACGTTGCCGTGCAGGTCGGTGAAAGTCACTTTGGTGTTGTTGAACGTCGAAAGCACATACGCGATGCCGGACGGAACGTAACGTCCGCTCTTGCCGCGCTTGACCACTTCCTTGGGGGCGGCCGCAGCCGCATCCGCCGGCGCGGCCGCTTCGCTATTGATTACCTGATCTTCAGCCATAATTCACTTTTCCTAAATTAATGTCCATGCTCCGGAGCGCTTATGCCGCGCTCCTCTCCGGACTGATTCGGTTAAACCGATCAACCCTTGGCCGCGAGACGGCGCTGAGTTTTGTCGCGGATCGCGCCGATCGTGATCTTCTTACCCTTGCGGGTACGGGCCTTGGTCTTGGTGCGCTGGCCGCGGACCGGAAGACTGCGGCGGTGACGCTGGCCGCGGTAGCAGTTGATCTGCTGCAGGCGGCGGATGTCGGAGGAAATGACGCGGCGGAGGTCACCCTCGACCATCATTTCGTTTTGGAGCAGGCTGTTGATCGCGCCGATCTGGGCGCTGGTGAGATCCTTGGCCTTGATGTTGCGGTCGATGTTGAGCTTCTCGATGATTTCGAGCGCTTTGACCGGGCCGACGCCGTAGATGTAGCGGAGCGCAAATTCGATCCGCTTGTTGCCCGGAATGTCCACACCAATGATACGAGGCATATTTTGATTCCTTGTTTACAAATGTTTAGGGATTAACCCTGTCTCTGCTTATGCCGGGCATTGCGGGAGCAGATGACCCGAATGACGCCATTACGTTTGATGATCTGGCAGAATTCACATCTGCGCTTGACCGATGCTCTGACTTTCATGTTCCTGATGTCCTCTTGATTTGACTCTCTTTCCCGGACAAAAACAAAACCAAGCGTCGCCAAACCGCCATCCTTTCGAATGGTTTGGAATGAACAACACTAAGCTTTTCTTGTCCCGCGGAGCCCGTTCACGAGCGGTGGAATCTGCGATATGACCGGACTCCGCTATTTCACATGTCTGATAAAATAACACCGCATCGGTGAAATTTCAAGCGATATTTTCGACTTTTTTCACAGATCTTCGATCCGCAACGCCCCCTGCCGGATGATCCGGGGGCGGTCGGAGGTCGCATCGACCACTGTCGAGGCCAGCGCACCGGCCGGAATTTCGCCGCCGTCGACCGCGAGGTCGGGCGCGCCGTCAAGCTCGGACAACGCCGCCGCGACCGACAGCGCATTGGGCCGTCCGGACAAATTGGCGCTGGTCGAGGCGAGCGGAAAATCAAGCAGCCCGAGCAATTTCGCAATAAACAAATGATCCGGCACCCGGAACCCGACCGTCCCTCCGGAGCGGCCGGGGGCAATCACCGTAATCGGCCCCGGACAGTAACGCTCCGCGAGGCGGGCCGGAAGCCCCTCGAGGACGGCCACGCCGTCAAGCTTGCGCCAATCGGCGGCAAACAACGCGAGCGGCTTGGATGCGTCGCGGTCCTTGAGATCGTAAATCCGCTGCCGGGCGGCTGTGTCATCGGCGCGGCAGACCAGTCCGTAGACGGTTTCGGTCGGCACCAGCACCACGGCTCCGGGGCGTCGCAGCGCCGCGGCGGCGGCTTCCGCCGCGCGGTCGAGTCCGTCGCTCAGTGCGATCACAGGAGTTGCATTCATAAGCTCAGCGTCAATTGCCGGGACGCAGGTTCCGAAAGACCCGCCGCTGAAGTTCATGGGGCCGGTAGACGATGACGAGATTGCCGCCGTCGTCGATTTTCGCGCTTTCTACGATTGCGACGAAATCCTGCCAGGCGGCGTCCTTCTCGATCTTCTGCAGCGCTTCCCGCGCGTACTTGACCGAAGTCGTCTTGCCGACCGGATAGGCGCCGATCCGGACCCGGCTCGGCTGCAGGACCACTTCGCCGCGCGGCTTGACTTCCGCCTTGCCGTTGACCTGGGCGATGATGTGTCCGCCGAAAAGAATCGGCCAGCCGGTATTATGGGCGTAGAAAATCTCGAATTCACCGTCCCGGTAACGCATTTTCTGCAGCGAGCCGTCGAGCGGACCGCCTGACTTGCCGCCCGCGCTGAAAAGCGCCGCGAGGCTCCCCCGGTTGGCGATGAAACGCAGCACGCTGTTGACCTCGTCCGGGGTCAGCGTCATGGTAGCGCGTTCGCCCGGCTTGCTCTTCATGATCCGCGGCATCTCCTGAAGCAGGAGCCTGGTCTGGAAACTCCAGTCGGCCGGCTCCAGCGGCGGCACCGGATACTTCGGGTGACTGGAAAACAGCAGCAGTAGCGGAGTCAGGAGCAACAGCAGCAGCGCCAGCGCGGCACAGCTCCAGAGAATCCTGTTTTTTTTGCGTCTCGACATGGCCATTTTCCGCCCTCCCCGATTAATAGATAAAGAGAATTTCCCGGTATTTCGGCAGCGGCCAGAGCTCGTCGGAGATCTGTTTTTCCAGCAGGTCGACCGATTTGCGCAACGCATCCATCGCCGGGATGATCCGGTCGATGTCGCCGCTCTGGTTCGCGCCCTCGAGATCCGACTCGGCGCACAGCATGGCTTCGAGGTTCTTGGCCACGCCTTCGGCCATATTGCGCACGCGTTCGACGCCGCAATCGACTTTGGCCGCGGTCAGT
>JAVBUI010000268.1:0-2519 GCA_031555495.1 Victivallaceae bacterium
CAAGGGGAGTCAGCGCTGTCCGAGCGAGCCGACCGCTTTCCGCAGCAACGCCTTCTCCGGCGGACATTATGCGATGAACTCAAATCTGGGCACCCGGGATGACTATTATATCGCCCCCGGTTACGGCCACCGGCTCCGGTACCGCTGCAAAAAAACTTCGGCGATCCGGAAACCAGGCGGCGCCGTTTTCGCCGGCGACACGAGCCGCAGAACGCAACAGGAAATGAACTGGCTGTCCTTTTTCGGCTTCCGTCACGGCACCGGAATCCCCGACGACCGTACCGATCCCGGCACCGTGGTTGAACCGATGGATAAAAGAGCGACCGCCAACCTCGTCTTTGTGGACGGGCACGTTGAAAAGTTCAACTATCATCAGGCCATGGTCGTCGAAGATCCACCCGACTTCCCCGGCCCCAACAATATCCTCGTACGCGGCATCAACATCAACCAGGGGTCTTTCCCCGAAGGTTACTGATCCTGGGGATTTTCATGAAAAAATATTTCATCACCCTCCTCGTCCTGACCGCCGCGATGCTCTTTGCCGGAGAATGGCCGGACTGCCCGACGCCCACGTGGTGGCTCCCGGCCGATTCACCGAAGCTCTTCACCGCGCCCGGAGCGATCAATGTTCGCGGCGACGGCAAGCTGCAGTCAGCGAAGCTCTCTTTCCAACTCACCGGACTTGCCGGAGGCAAACTCCCGGTGCTGGTGTTCAAGGCTCATATCGTCCCCGACAACCAACGTGAGGGCTTCACCTACGGACTGGCGCTCCGGCTCAACGGACGGGACCTCCGTCCCTTTACCGCCGCGGGTGAAATGCGCCTGATGAACCGCGGCGAATACCGCGAAGGAAGCTGGGCGGGGGACTACCGTGGCAGAAAATCCTGGTTTGATGAGATCAACTACCCGGCGCTCTTTACCATCACACGCACCGGCGACAGCAAGCGCCAAGCGCTGGATTACGTGCTCGACCTCTCCGATCTGGTCAGGCCGGGTGAAAATACATTGGAAATCATCTATGCCGACCTCCGCCAGCCGGGAAAGCTCCAGTTGGATAACCTCACCGTCGCGCTGCTGGACCCGCGAGCGGTTCAGCGCGCCAAGCCGCCAAAAATCCGTACGGACGAGGAAAAGCTCTCCTATCTCCTCTCCCATTTTGATCCCGCCTCGGAAGTCGTCCGCAAAGTCGGTGCGGAAAAGGGCTTTCCCGCCCAAAGCGCCGCGCTGCTGCAATATTATCGCTCCCGCAGACCGCGTCCGGTACTTCAAGGCGAAAGCTTCCGCCGGAGCGGTGAGATATCGGATATTCAGAAAAGAGTCACGGATCAGCTCGCCAAAGGCGAAATCCAGCCCATGGAGGGCCTCCCGCCGGTCCGCTTCGACCGGAAGATCGATTTTCTCACCAACCCCACGCCGAACCGCGACGCGGATTGGATCGCCCCTCTCAACCGGCTCTTCATCCTCAGCGGTCCGGCGGCGGTTTACGCCCAAACCGGCGATGAAAAACTCGCCGAGCTCTCCTTGCGCCATCTCGACGACTGGTTCGACGTCGCCGAACGCAACTACGCCCCCGGCACGTTGCCGCTCTGGCAGAAGCTCTCCGGCGGCATCCGCGGCAGAATTCTCAGTGAAATCTTCGACAATACAATCTCCTCCCGGTCGATGACGCCGGCACGGCTGATCCGTTTTCTCTACAGCATCGAGCGTCACGGCGATTACCTCGCCAACTTCAAGCGCACTCCAGCCAACTGGGGCGTGATGGAAGCCGAAGGGCTGGTCTACCTCGCAATCATGTTCCCGGAGTTCAAAAACTCAAAAGAGTGGGCGATGCAGGGATTGGAACATCTGCGCGTGGAATTCGACCGGCAAGTACTCCCCGACGGCATGCACATGGAGCTCGACTGGGGATATCACTACGGCTGCATCAGCTGGTTCGGCAGGGCGTCGGAACTGGTCTGGCTCAACCGCCGCGACGACCTGCAAAAGTACGTCATCCCGCAAAAACGTTTCGAGAAGATGTACGAAATCGCCGCCGCCTGCGCCCAGCCGAATTTCAAAACCTCGGCCTTCGGCGACAGCGCCAACCGGTCGGTGCTGGAACATTCCCAACGGGGCTATCGACGTTTTCCGGAAAATGGTCTGCTGCAATTCGTCGCCACCGAGGGAAAATCCGGCGATCCGGGTCCGCTCTTCCGCCATTTCCCCGACAGCGGTTACTACACCATGCGAAGCGACTGGACGCCCGACGCCGTCCACCTGGTGGCCAAATGCGGCCCCGACGGCGGCTGGCACTGCAACCCCGACAACGGCCACTTCGAGCTTTACGCCTACGGGCGGCGGCTGACGCCCGATACCGGCACCTATACTTACAACTGGGCCGACAACCGCGCCTGGTACATCGCCAGCCCCCGGCACCAGACGCTGACGCTCGACGATCAAAACATCGCCTACGCGCCGAAACACCTGAAAGCCGAATCGACATCGGAGAAAACGGTGGTCTCCTTCGAAAACCAGAGCTA
>JAVBUI010000353.1:0-2645 GCA_031555495.1 Victivallaceae bacterium
CTCCGTTTGCACCGGGATCGGGGCGTACCGCGGTCCCGCTCTCTTCTGCGGGGCTCCGCCGGGCGGACGCGGGCGTGTTTACACCTCCCACCCCCCCCGCGGGCTTCGCGCCCTGTGGACTCTGCGCCAGGGCCGCGTGGCCCTGGACCCGTCGCTTCGCGCTGGTGCGCTCCGCTCCCTATTTTTCGCCCTCTCAGTGCTGTTTGAGCGCCTGTTTGACCACTTCCACGCAGCGCTTCAGCGCCGGGACCGGCTGGTTTTCGTCGGCCTCGTATTCGATGGTGAGGTAACCCCTGAATTGGACTTCTTTGAGCACTTTAACCATCCCCGGCAAATCGAGGTTGCCCGTGCCGACGATCACGTCCTCCGGCTTGCCCGCGCGGTCGAAAACGAAATCCTTGAGGTGCATCCCGTAAAGCCGCGAACCATGCTTGCGCGCCACTTCGACCGGGTTTTCGCCGCTGTCAAGCAGCCAGGCGGTGTCGATGCAAAGGCCGATGTTTTCCGATGAACGCCGCAACAGATCGTCGATCGCCGCCAGCGAACCCATCTTGTGCTTGCGGCCGTGGTTGTGATGGGCGAGCTTTTTGCCGTATTCGACGCAGAGGTTCTCGAGCAGGTCGAGCGCTTCGATTTCAACGTGGGCGCTGATCACCGGGATCCCCGCCGCGACCGCGAATTCAAAGGCGGCGCGCCAGTCGGCCTCGTTGCAGCCGAAGTTCTGGACGCCGCAGCTCGAAAGGACGATCCCCGCGTCATGGTAGGCTTTCAGAATCTCGTCGTTGTTGCCTTTGACGTCAAAGTGGACTCCGCAGATTTCGAGGCGGTTGACGTCGCACTCTTTGAGCGCCGCGATGATTTCCTGCGCGGTTTTTAGTTTACGAAAACACCAGCTCTGGATGCCCAATCGTTCGATCAGCGAATGTGTCATGTTGTTCCCCGTTTGAAAGTTTCGGACGCTTTCAAATAATATAGGAGGCTTCGTCTCAAATTCAAGGGAGCGGAAGCAAAATACTGAAGGTGCATCCTTCGCCTGGTTTGCTTGCCGCTTCGACCGAGCCCGAATGGAGCTGGGCGACGTGCTTGACGATCGCAAGTCCGAGGCCGGTTCCGCCCGCTTTGCGGCTGCGGGCGCGGTCGACGCGGTAGAAGCGCTCGAAAATTCGGCTCAAATGTTCCGGCGCGATGCCGCAGCCGTAGTCGCGGACGCTGATCCGGGCCTGATGGTCGGTGACGTCGAGCTCGACTTCGATCGGGCGTTCGGATTCGGAGTATTTGATGCTGTTGGTCAGCAAATTGAGCACCGCCTGTTCGATCAGTTGACGGTCGACCAGCACTTTGGCGCCGTGCGAACGGTCGAGGAGGACGATCCGCATATTTTCCGGCGCACGGGCGCGGGCGAGCTCGATCGCGGTATCCACCGGGGCGTGGAGCTCGACGAGCTCGCGCTCCTTGTCGCGGTCCAGCGAACGGCATTCGAGGTCGGAAAGCGACAGAATGTCGTCGACCAGCGAGGTCAGCCGCTTCGAATGGGTATCGAGGATATTGAGGAAGCGAACGGAAGCTTCCGGGTCCTCCATCGCGCCGTCGAGCAGCGTTTCGACCGCGCCGCGAATCACGGTGACGGGGGTTTTGATTTCATGCGAAACATTGGCGACGAAGTCGCGCCGGTAGTTTTCCAGCTTGCGGATCGCCGAGAGATCGTAGACGACCAGCAATATTCCCGAGGTCTGTTCTTCGCCCCAGCTCAGATGAGCGGCGCGGATTCGCAAATAGCGGTCGCCTGAGGGGAGATTCAAGGTCATTTCCATTTCCTGATTCTGGAAATTCCGCCGGAGGGAGCGGATCAGGTCGTCGAGCTGGCGGCTGCGGACCAGGCCCGCCATCGCGGTGCCGGCGGCGCGGAGCGGCATGATGTCGAAAATACGCGAGGCGGCGGCGTTCATGTCGATGATTTCGCCATTCATATCGAGCATGATGACTCCCTCGGCAAGCGAAGCGAAAATCGCGTCGCGCTCGCCCTTTTCCCGGGTGATCCGGCCGATCTGGCGCTTCAGTTCATCAGCCATCGCGGTCAGCGACAGGGCGAGGTCTCGAATCGCGCCGCGTTTCGGGATCGGAAGTTTCTCGTCGAAGTCCCCGGCGGCGATCCGCTGCGCCGCGGTTTTGAGCTTTTCGACCGGGCGGCTGACCAGGGTGTAGATGAGATAGCTCAACAGCGCCGCAAGCATCACCGTGAGCGCAATCGCGACGGCGATGTCGCGGCGCGATTCATAGAGGACCTTGTCGATGGCCTGGATCGAAACGGCGTTGCGGACGATGTATTGGCGGCCGTCGAACTGGAGCGGCGTCGAGCAATAAAGCATCCGCCGCCCCTGCGTGGAACTGTGGCGGATCTGGTAATTGAATTGTTCGCCGGGGGTGAAAGCGTCGCGCAAGGCGGCCACCTCCGGTCGGGTGGCATGGTTGTCCATCAAATCGGGGTTCTCCTCGGTGTCGGCGACGACGGAGCCGTCTTCGGCGATGATGCTGACGCGGGTTTTGTAGGAGCTGTTCGGCAAGGGGAGCGTTTCCTTGAGCTTCTGCGGCGCGTTTGTGCGCAGAATCTCGGCGCAGAGCGGCAGCATCAGACGGGTGCGGAGCGA
>JAVBUI010000152.1:0-3496 GCA_031555495.1 Victivallaceae bacterium
CCGCTCCGACTCAATGGAGAGAATGCGGACGCGCTGCGGCTGACCTTTTCCGGCCCGAAGCGGCCGCCGGTCGGACGGATCGACCGGGATTTCCCGCTCCCGCCGCGGCGTATTTCGTTGAGTACGGGCAAAAGCTACTCCAGCAATCTCCCGACCCAGGCCGCCACGTATCCCGACCGGACCGGGCGGCAATTGCTCGACGGGATTACCCGTTCGCCCGGCTTCAGCGCTTATGTCGGCTGGCACGGCGTCGGGCGGGTCGAAATCCTGTTCGACTTCGGACCCGCCGGAAAGGAGGGCGGCAGCGTCTATTTCGACGAGGTCCTGGTTCATACCCGGCAGGACCGGTCGGCGGCGGTCAACTTTCCGCCCGATCCGTTGCTGTTTCTGTCGGCGGGCGAGTTTCAGCCGGGAATCGGCGATCCGGCCGCTTTCGAGGTCGCTCTGCCGGATAAAATCAAAACCGAGCACCTGAACGTCAAGTCCGATTACGGCGTCGTTCGCTTTGCGGTGAAACCGCCGGACAAGATGGACCGGATGCTTTTTTCGAGCTCGCTCGAGGCGTGGCTGATGATTTCCGAATTCGAATTCCGGCGGGGCGGCAACCCGGTGCCGGGCAATCGCTTTCAATACCGGTTTCTCACGCCGCCCGCCCGTACCCGGAGCGGCTACGGCGATGACGGGCGGCTCCTGACCGACGGCGAAGGCACCGATGCGTGGACGGCCTCCAAGGTCGTCGGCGTCAATGACGGGCGGCCGATCGAAGTGATCATCGACCTTGGCCGGACGCTCACTCCCTCGCGGGCGACGGTATGGTCGTTCGGCGGCGGCGTCAACGGCATTTACGCGCCGAAGTCGGCCCGGGTCGCGTTGTCCGACGACAAAGTGGTCTGGGGCGACTGGTATCCTGTGACGATTCCGGCGCTGACCGAAGACCGCCAATCCCTGGTCGTCCTGCCGTGCCGCGCCGAGTTTCCGGGCGGGAAAGCGCGTTACGTCAAATTTGAAATCCAGGGAGCCAGGGGGTGGTGCATGTTAAGCGAAATTTCAGTAGATTGATCTTGGGGCGTTGAAAATGATCCGGTGTCGTGCTATAGTAAAGCGGGAATAGATTCTATCGATACGGGATACTCCACCGGCGGCAATATTGGATTTTTGCTTCGGCCGGAGCCGGAAAAAGCAGGAGAAATTGTAGAAAATGACTTTGACCAGATACGGGATTCGTGAGTGGGGCGGCGGCGGAATCGTTTGTTTGTTGCTGTTGACCGGTTTCATTTTGCTGGCGATCAGCTGCGCTCCGGTGATCGGGTCGATCCTGGCGGCGCTGACGGTAATTTTTTACTTCGGTCTCGCCGCTTTTTTCCGCAACCCGTCGCGCAAAGTGCCGATGGAGCCGGAGCTGTTGATCAGCCCCGCCGACGGCGTGGTGAAAGACATCGGCATCGTTGATTTCGACCAGGCGCCGTTTACCGGCAAAGCGCTGCGGATCGGGATTTTTCTTTCGGTTTTCGACGTTCACGTCAACCGCGCCCCGGCCGATCTCGAGGTGGTGAGCGTGGTTTATCGCGAGGGCCGTTACCTCGATGCCCGCCACGCCAATTGCGCCAAGGAGAACGAAGCGATGACCATCGCCGGAAACGCTTCGGCGGCGGGCAAATCGTTTCCGATGGCGGTGCGCCAGATTTCCGGTGCGATCGCCCGGCGGATCGTCTGCCCGGTGACGCCGGACCGCAAGCTCGCGAAAGGCGAAATTTACGGCATGATCAAATTCGGTTCGCGGACCGAGCTCTATTTGCCCGTTGAAGGATTTGATGTCAACGTCGCAATCGGCGACAAAGTTCGCGGCGGCATCACCGTGATGGCAACGGTCGGCAAATCCTGACCACGGGAGGCTTCGCGCCTGATGAAAAAAGAGAAGTTCAAGAGCCTGATCGAGCGCAATAAGTGGCTAAAAGCGGTTCCGAACAGTCTGACGTTGTGCAACTCCCTCTGCGGCTTCGCCGCGATTCTTTATACGCTGCGGGTTTACGAGCGTTCCTGCGAGAGCTCCAATCTGGCGATTTTCGCCTTCGGGGCCTGGATGATTCTCTTCGCGATGGTCTTCGACGCGCTCGACGGCTTCGCGGCTCGTATTTTCAATGCGGCAAGCATGCACGGGATCCAGATGGACTCGCTTGCCGACATGGTGACCTTCGGCGTCGCCCCGGCGACGGTGGTCGCGATCATGACCCACTCGCTCCGGGAGACGATGAATCCCTCGCAGGAACTGATGGTCTACTTTCTTTGTTCGGTTTATCTCGGCTGCGCCGCGCTGCGGCTTGCCACCTACAACGTTCATGCGATCCTCAACAAAAAGAGCGGCGACAAGTTCTCCGGCCTTCCGTCGCCCGGCGCGGCGGCGGCGATCTGCAGCGTGGTGCTTTTCGCCCAGCAGCATGCCGCGGCCGATTTCTCGCGGCTGGTATTCGCATTGCCGGTTTACGCCGCGGTGCTGGGATTGCTGATGGTCAGCCGGGTGCCTTATACCCACTTCGGGAAGTGGCTGATTTCGATCCGGCGCAATCCGAGGAGGCTTTTCCTCTTTGTGATCATGGCTTTGTCGCTGTTTATTTTCCGGGCGGACGCGCTTTTCGTGCTGGTTACGCTCTATATTCTATCGGGACCGGTGTTTGCTTTGTTCGGAGCTTTCCGCCGCAAAGGCGGGGCTGTACAGGAAAAGGAGGCTCTTTGATGCGTTATCTCGTGACCGGCGGAGCCGGATTCATAGGGGGACACCTGACCGAATCGCTGCTGCGCGACGGTGAAGAGGTGGTCGTGATCGACAACTTCAGCACCGGCAGCCGCCGGAACCTCGCCGCGGTCGAGTCGCACGCCGGACTCCGGGTGATCGAGGGCGACGTCGTCACCGATGCGGAACTGCTGGAAAAATCCGTGGCGGAAGCCGATATCGTCATCCACCTCGCCGCCGCGGTCGGCGTCGAGCTCGTGGTGCGCGACCCCGTGCGGACCATCACCACCAACGTCCACGGCACCGAAAACGTCCTCGCTCCGGCTGCCAAATACGGCAAACGCGCGATCATCGCCTCCACCAGCGAAGTCTACGGCAAATCCTCGAAACCCCTTTTCTCCGAAACCGATGACTTGCTGATCGGCAATCCGGTGCATTCGCGCTGGTCTTACGCCTGCAGCAAGCTTCTCGACGAATTTTACCTGATGGCCCACTGCCGGATGAGCAATCTGCCCGGCACCGTGGTGCGCTTTTTCAACACCGTGGGCCCCCGTCAGACCGGACAGTACGGGATGGTGGTGCCGCGCTTCGTCGCCGCCGCGCTGGCGGGAAAACCGGTGCCGGTCTACGGCGACGGAACCCAGTCGCGCTGCTTCTGCCATGTCGGCGATACGGTGCGGGCGCTGGCGAAGCTGGCGGAGCGCCGTGACGCGCGCGGCGAAGTGTTCAATATCGGCAGCACGCGCGAAGTCTCGATTATGGAGCTGG
>JAVBUI010000089.1:0-9672 GCA_031555495.1 Victivallaceae bacterium
CGATATCTGCGATGATTTTCGCCAGCAACTCGTCGTAGCCCGGTATCTTCGCCTCTTCCAGCGTTGCGATGCGTTCAGGCACCGCAGTCGACGGCGAATCCGGCGCAAACACCGTACAGCTGTCCGGCGCGTGTTCGATCGAAATCGGATAACTCCCAACCATCTCCGCCAGCCGGATCGAATCCGCCTTGTCCATCCCGCACAAAGGCCGCAGCACCAGCATCTCCGTCGCCTTGGCGATGGTCGCCATATTGGTCAAGGTCTGCGACGCCACCTGCCCCACCGCCTCGCCGGTCAGCAGCGCCCCGCAGTCGCCTTTCTTCGCCACTGCCTCCGCGATGCGGAACATCGCGCGCCGGTACAACACCGTCCGGTCACGTTCGTTGCAACGGTCGCGAATCTCCTTCTGCAGCGGCGCAAGATTGCACAAATGCAGCTTCCCCGGAAATTGGAATAAATTCAAATGCGCCGCCAACCGCTTCACCTTATCGGTCGTTTCGGGCGGCGTATAAGGCGAGCTGTGAAAAGTCAGGAAATCGACGAAACAACCGCGCTTCATGGCGAGATAACACGCCACCGGCGAGTCGATCCCCCCCGACAACAACGCCAGAACGCGCCCGTTGCACCCCGTCGGCAACCCTCCGGGCGCACGGAAGGTTTCGACGAAAATCGCCGAAAACTCATGTCTTACCTCGCAGCCGATGGTCACTTCGGCATCGTCGAGGTCCACCTCCAGCCGGTCGCGGTCGACCACTTGCGCGACCTCCTCCGCCAGCCGGATTTCAAGCCCTTTGGAATCAAGCGCAAACTCCTTGTTGCTCCGGCGCGCCCGGATGCGGAAGGTGACGCGCTCCTTTTCCGCCAGTTTCCGCTCCAGGACCGGCTTCGCGAGCTCGCGCACCGCGCCGCAGATCGCCTCAAGCTCAGTCGCGACGAACCGCGCCGGGGAAAACGATTCGAGCCCGAACATCCGCACGAGCTCGCCCCTGATCGCCTCAACTTCGGATTCATTGAAAAATCCGCCGTCGCGCGGCTCGACCCAGATCCGTCCCCGAACCTGGCAAACCTTGCACAACACTTTGTCGCGCAGCCGGTAGCGCATGTTTCCCATCAACTGGCGCTCAAAAGCACGCCGGTTGTTCCCCTTGATCGCTATTTCATGATAACGGCAAATAATCGCATTATACATAATCAACCCCTGAAGATAAAGAAGACCGCCCCCAGCAGGCAAACGCCCGCCGCGAGGTAGTTCCACGAAAGTTTTTCGTTCATGTAAAAAATAGCAAACGGCACAAATACCGCAAGCGTAATGACTTCCTGAATGATTTTGAGCTGTCCCACCGGCAGCACGGTATGCCCGATCCGGTTGGCGGGAACCTGCAGCAGATATTCAAAGAGGGCGATGCCCCAGCTGATGAAGGCCGCCACGTACCACGCCTTCCCCGAAAGCCCCTTGAGGTGGCCGTACCAGGCGAAGGTCATGAAGACGTTCGACAGCACCAGGAGCCCGACGGTTTGCACGACCGGATGGATGTTCATACGATCTTTCGCTTACTCCGCGCGGGCGGCCCGGGTCATCAGATTGCGAATGGCGATCGCCGGCGAAAGATTTTCGTACAGCATCGCGTAAATCTGGTCCGCGATCGGCGTTTCGACCCCGGCGCGGTGGCCGAGGGCGCAGACTCCGCGGCAGGTGGTGACGCCCTCGGCGACCACCATGCCCATCTCTTTCAAAATATCCGGCAGCGCCCGGCCGCGGCCGAGCTCTTCGCCGACATGGCGGTTGCGGCTGTGTCCGCTGCAGCAAGTGACGATCAAATCGCCGATTCCGGAGAGCCCCGAAAAGGTTTCGGCGCGCCCTCCGAGGGCCACTCCGAGGCGGCTCATTTCGGTGATCGCGCGGGTCATCATCGCCGCCTTGGGATTGTCTCCGAGTTTCATGCCGTCGATGATCCCGGCGGCGAGCGCCATCACGTTTTTGACCGCGCCACCCAGTTCGACCCCAACCGGGTCGGACGAGGTGTAGACGCGGAAATCGTCGTTCATAAAAAGCTCCTGGACCAGCTCGGCGGCTCCGGGCGCGCTGGAAGCGGCGACCACCGCCGTCGGCACCCGGCGCGACACCTCTTCGGCATGGCTCGGGCCGGAAAGCACCACGTAGCGTGACGGGCCGAGTTCCGATTCGACGATTTCATCGACGCGCATCCAGCTCTCCGCCTCGATGCCCTTGCCGACATTGAGAATCAACTGTTTGCGGGCGTTGAAAAAAGGTTTGAACGACTTGAGCACCTTGCGCAAAAACTGCGTCGGAGTGGCGAGGAGAATGAGTTCGCGCCCCTCGGTCGCCTTGGCGATGTCGCTTTCAAAAAGGGTGTTCTCCGGGAATTCGATCCCCGGCAGGAAACGCGGATTCCGGCGGGTCGCCGCCATTTCGGCGAGATAATCGGGGAACGCGCCCCAGATGGTGACTTCGTGGCCGTTGCGGAGCAGGACGGTCGCGAGGGCGCATCCCCAGGCGCCGTCGCCGATGACGGTGATTTTCATGATTCTTTTTTCTTTCGTTCGAAGCGCGATTCGGTGCCGTTGCGCAATCGTTTGATGTTTTCACGGTGCTTCCAGACGGCGAAAAAGGCAATCAGGCAGAAGAAAAGCACCACTGCCAGCGGCACGTGCCCCTTGACCAAGCCCAGGAAAACCGCCGCTATGGGCAGCGAGACCGCCGCGACGATGCTCGCCAGCGAGACGTAACGCCCGACCTTGAACACCACCACCCAGATGATCCCGGCGAAGAGGAAGGCCAGAGGCATCATTGCGGCGGCTACTCCGCCCGCGGTCGAGATGCCCTTGCCGCCCTTGAAGTTGAGGTAGACCGGGAACATGTGCCCGGCGATCGCCGCGGCTCCCGCCAGCAGCATGCCGACCCCGCCCGCGCCGGGGCAATAACGGGCGGCGACCAGCACCGGGACCGCGCCTTTGACGAAGTCGAGGAAGAAGCAAAGTTTTCCCGCGCCTTTGCCGATCACCCGCGTGACGTTGGTGGCGCCGATGTTGCGGCTGCCTTCGAGCCGGATGTCTTTGCCGTAATATTTTCCGATCAGGAACCCGAAGGGAATCGCCCCGAAGAGGTAGGAAACCACCGAAAGAAGCAAATATTCCATGATGCGACCTTTCAATTTCGCCGAAATCCGCTATTTTATGGGTACGGATACTGCATAATATGACTCAAAACAGCTATTTTTTCAAATCGAAACGGCAATTTCAATGGATAAAAAACCGATTCTGATCATCGCTTCGGGCGAAAGCTCACCCGACCTTCGCTACGCGACCGGCTTTGCCGCCCCGGATGCTTTTCTGTACTGCGAGAGCGGCGATGAACGCACGATGGTGGTCTCGACCCTCGAGCGCGACCGCGCCGCGGCTTCGGCGCGACGGGGAGTCTCGGTATCCTCCACCGAGGAAGTGACCGGCAGCGGCTCGAGCTCCTGGTGCGACGTCGCCCTGGCGCTGGCCAAAGAACGGCGGATCGCCGCCTTTCGGGTCCCGGCGGATTTCCCGGTGCTGTTCGCCGACAAGCTTCGCGCCGCCGGGCTCGGGATCGAACCCGAGAGCAACGCCCTCTTTCCCGGACGCGAATTCAAAAACGAAGCCGAAGTCGCCGAAATCATCCGCGCCCAGCGCCTCGCCGAAGCGGGCGTCCGCGCCGCCGTCGCGATGCTCCGCGAGGCCGAAATCGGCCCCGGCGGCGTGTTGATGCGCCAGGGCCATGCGCTCACTTCCGAACTTCTCCGCTGCGTGATCGACCTGACGCTCACGGGCGGCGGAGCCCAGCCGACCGGCACCATCGTGGCAGGAGCGCAGCAGGGGGCGGAGCCCCACAATCAGGGGAGCGGTCCGCTCTACGCCCATACTCCGATCGTGATGGACGTTTTCCCGAAGCTTCTCTCGAGCGGCTACTGGGGCGACCTCACGCGGACGGTGGTCAAGGGCAAAGCGCCGGAGCTGGTCGCCAAAGCCTACGCCGCCGTGCTCGAAGCGCGCAATGTCTGTAAAACCTTGCTCCGTCCCGGCGCGATTCCGTCCGAAATCCATCTTGAGGCGGTGAAAATCCTCGAAAAGCACGGTTTCCGTACCGGCCGGAGCGAAAACCGCGACTTCGGCTTCTTCCACGGCCTCGGCCACGGCGTCGGCCTGGAAATTCACGAAATGCCCCGGTTGAGCCCCCGGAACAGCACTCCGCTCCGGGGGGGCGAGGTGGTGACGGTCGAACCCGGGCTCTACTACCCGGAATGGGGCGGCATCCGCCTCGAAGATCTGATGCTGGTGACTTCCGACGGCGCACGCTGCCTGACTGAAATGGAAGATTTCCTACAGGTGGACTGATTATGTTGTTTCAAATGGCGCCCCTGGAAGGGGTAATGAATGAAGACTTCGTCCGGGCGGCGGATTCGCTCGATTTATTCGACGATTGGGTGACTCCCTTTTTTCGCTTTTCGGAAGGGATGCCGCGGGTCAAACGCCTGAAAGAGTTCGCCGCGCCTTTCCTCGAAAGCGGCAAACCGGTCACGGTTCAACTGATGGGAACCGATCCGGCGCTTCTCGCGGCCGGCGCGGCGGCCTTCGTCGAGCTCGGCGCGGCGGCGGTCGACCTCAATTTCGGCTGTCCGAGCCGCCAGGTGACCTCCGGCGGCGCGGGGGGCGGGGCGTTGAAAACTCCCGATTTGCTGCGCCGGATCGTCAATGAAGTCAAAACCGCGCTCCCCGCGACGCCGCTCAGCGTCAAAATCCGCACCGGATGGCAGAGCGACGCCGAACTCCCCGCGATCATCGAGGCGCTGACCGCCGATGGCGCGACGGCGAGGGTCGTCGTCCATTTCCGCACCGTCGCCGAACAGTACCGCCCGGTTTTGGGGCGAGTCGAGCGCTGGGCACGGGCGATCGAGCTGATTGCGGGCCGGGCGGAGACGGTGATCAACGGCGACCTCGCCACGGCTGCCGAGCTGCGTGAACTTCCGCCAAAACTGGGGGCAGTCGGCGCGATGGCGGGCCGGGGCGTGCTGCGCGACCCTTATTTGTTGCGCCGGGCAAAGGGGAAAGCGGCGCCGGAGCTTGCGGAAGGGAAGCACCTGTTCTTCGCCGCCGCGGTCGCCGCCGCGGGAGAAATGGCGGCGGGGCGGGCGATCGAGCTCTCGAATTTCATCTGGGGACGCGAAAACCCCTATTTTGAATTTCTCAAAAAAGTCAAAATCTTCACCACCCGGGACCTCGTCATCCAATCATGAAAACACACGACCTCGACAAGTATCTCCGGCGCGGTCTCCAGCGTCCGGCAGAGCCCCGCGAAATGACGAAAGGATTCCGTCACTTCGTCGTCATTCCGGTGATGGACGAGCTTGAGGAGCTGCCAAATACGCTTGCATCGCTCGCCGTCGCTTTGCCGAAAGCGGCGGAGAAGACCGGCGTTTTGCTGGTCGTCAACCACGCTCCGGACGCAGCGCCGGAGCGCCGGAACGCCAATCTTGAAACGCTTGAATTGCTGCGTGCCAACGATCCGTCACTTTGCCGTCAAATAATGGACGTGCTATTCTGGGTGGATGCCGCATCGCCGGGGAAGGAGATTACGCGGGGGGTGGGGGACGCGCGGCGGATCGGGCTCGATACGGCGCTGGCGAATCTGGCCGATCCGGGGAAGGGGATTCTTTATTGCCTCGATGCGGATTCACCGGTTGCGCCGGATTATTTTGAGAAAATTCCGGCCTTTTTCGCGGAGCACCCGGAATATGGGGCGTTGTCGCTGGCGGTGAGGCACCGGGCGGGAAAAACGCCGGAGGAGGAGCTGGCGATCCGGCGGTATGAGATTTATATGGCAAATTATGTGGAGACGCTGCGGGCGGCGGGGTCGCCTTATGCGTTTCACACCATCGGCTCGGCGATTGCGGTGCGGGGGGAGTCTTATGTCCGCTGCGGGGGGATGCGGGTGCGGAACGGGGCGGAGGATTTCTATTTTCTGCAGGCGTTGCGGAAGGTGACAAAAGTGGGGGAGTATCCTGAGCCGTTGGTGTTTCCGGCGGCGAGGCCGTCGGACCGGGTGCCGTTCGGGACGGGGCCGGCGATCCGGTCGCAGTTGGCGGGGGAAGCGTTGCCGGAGTATCCGGAGGAGGGGTTTGCGGAGCTGGCGAAGCTGCTGGGGATGGCGACGGACGGGAAGCTGCGGGGGGCATTTGAAGAGGAACTGACGCCGTATGCGAGGGAATTTTTGAGGAGCGGCGGATTTTTTGAGATCTGGCCGGAGCTGCTGCGGAATACGCCGAAGCGGGAAGGCGCGGCGAAAGAAGCGTTCGACCGCTGGTTTGACGCGTTGAAGACGCTGCAATTCGTGCGAAGGGCAAAGTAGGGAGCGAGGCGTAAGCCGAAGCGACGGTCCAGGGCAGTGCCGTGGCGGGATTCCAAAGGGCGGCGCCCTTTGGCGGAGTGTGAGGCAGCGCCTCGCCGACTTCGCCCGGGCGCAGCCCAGCTCAAGAAACGCGACGCCAGTCGCGGTGCGGAGCCCGGTCCGAGCGACGCGGGCGCGCAGCGCCTGCGGAGCGATGCCATCCAAGCCCGTCCAGCCTGCAAAAACAATCCACACGCCGTGTATCCCGAGGGTAACGGCCGCTCCGGCCTGGCGGCCTCGCTCGGACCGGGCTCCGCACCGCGACTGGCGTCGCGTTTCTTGAGCTGGGCTGCGCCCGGGCGAGGTCGGCGAGGTTTCACCTCACACTCCACCAAAGGGCTCCGCGCCCTTTGGAATCTGCGCCAGGGCCGAGTGGCCCTGGACCCGTCGCTTAGCGCTGGTGCGCTCCGCTCGTTGTTTCCGCCAATTCTTGCACCGGTCCTTGAAACTTGTCAGTTGCGAAGTATTGTTGTACAAAACACTGCCATTCGTTACGTGAATGACCGCAATGAAACAGGAGTCCACCGCAAATGCCTGAAATGAACGAAATCGAACTCCCCGCCGATCTCCGGGTCCGCCTCGACTGGTTCGAGGGGCCGGAAATTTTCGGCGTCCGCGCGAAAAAGGCGCTGCTGGTCAGCCTTGACTTCACCAAACCGGTTTCGGCGGAGAGCCTGGAGCTCTTCGGCGGGGACGCCGACCTCTACGATTTTTACGCGGAGCAGGGGCGCGCTTCCGCCATCTTTCATGAACATTTTCCCTATGACGTTCCAAGAATGCGTCCGCCGCAAGCAGCGCAAATCGACGGGCTTGATCCGAAAAAACATTTTCCGTTTGAGCTGATCGTGATCGAGCCGGAAACGAAATTGCCGAACTCCCGGTACAATGAAGTCGTCACCCGCGATTCGCCGCTCGGCTGCTTTGTTCGGGAATGGTATGACGGCGACTGGAGCGCCTTCCGGGATGCGCTGCGGCGGCTCGGCCTCGGCTCGGGGAATTTTTATTTTCGCCAATGCGAAAGCTGCGAGCGCTCGGTCCGCTCCGAGGACCCGGCGGTCCGGTGCTGCCGCCATTGCTCGCCGCGCCCGCCCGACCCGGAAGCGGATTTCAATTACGAGGAATGGCTGAAGCAGCTGTTCCGGACGAAATTGCCCGCTTATGCTTCGCCCGGAGAGGTGCAAAAAGCGATCAGGAAAGCCAAGCGGGTGTGGCTCCTTCACTGCTGCGGCCAGCAATTGGATTCGGATGATTTTGCCCTTGACGCGATCGATTGGTTCGACTACGAAGGGCTTCACAGTTGTTTCGACGCCGATTCCCAGAATCGCGGCGCGGTGTTGGCTGTGGCGGAAACCCTGGTCGAGCGGCACGGATTCAGTTGGCGGCTGGAAGACGGAATTCTTTCCATTTTCCATCCCGCCGCCGGCGCGCCCGTCAAGGTGGAAGAAATTCTCTCCGTTTACGGTTTCGCGCCGTCGCCGGAAGAAGAGGACCTCGAGTACAAGCCCGGGTTGGACTGCCTCTGCCGCCATGCGGTCAAGACGCTCAGCCGCGCCACCTGGCCGCCGTTGGACGTCGCGGAAGCGTGCCGGAATGCCGATGCGGAGAATTACCGGGAGGCATTGGAGCATCTCCGGGAAGACACACTCGAGGTTGATCGGGAAGGGCTCGCCTTCTCCTTCCGCACGCCGGGGAAAAGCGAACGCTTTTACTCCGAATATTCCGGCACTTTCGAGTACCGCGACGGACGTTGGACCGCCGTGATCGACAATCTTACCATCGGACAGGAGGAGGACGAAGAGGCGGGCCCGCCGCCCATCATCGCCGCCGCCGAAGCGGGCGACGTGGAGGAACTGGGCAAATTGCTCGACGAAAATCCCAAACTGCTCAATTACCACGGCGGAGATTTCGATATCGGCACGTTTTCGGTGGATACCCCGCTGGCTTCCGCTGCGGCCAACGGGCACGTGGAGGCGGTGCGTTTCCTGTTGGAACGCGGAGCGAAGCCGTTTAAAAAACCGTCTCACCCCTGTTCCGCGCTGATGCGCGCCTGTGCCAATGGGCATTTGCCGGTGGTCGAGTTGCTGCTTGCGCACGGCGTTCCGGTGCAACCTTCGACGAATACGGCGAAGAAACTCGATGATATCGAAGAGGGGGAGGATGTTTCGCCGAAGAAATTGCTCGCCATGATGCGCGAAGAGTTTTTAGGCGATGCGCCGACGCCGCTCGAGGAGGCAGCCAAGCATAACCATCCCGATATCGTGCGGCTGCTGCTGGAGCATGGAGCCGATCCATTGCACCGTCAGGGAATATTGGAGCAGACGGCTCTTCATCAGAGTTACCAGTTTCCGGAGGTGGTGGACGTGTTTCGCAAGGCCGGGGTGCCGATCGACGTGCGGGATAAATTTAACAAGACGCCGTTGCATCACGCCGCGATTTTCGGCACGCTTCTTGACTCTTTCCGGAAGCAGGGGATTTCCGATGCAGAGGAGTTCGTGGCGGAGGCGCATCTTTACCGGCGGGCGGTGGAGAATTTGATTGCGCTCGGAGCGGACGTCAATGCGCGTGACGACAGTGGTGAAACGCCGTTTCATCTCGCCGCCCGCGACGGGGGCAAAGAGTATTTGCAGTACTTCCTCGACCGCGGCGCTGACCCTGATGCCCGGACCGAAGACGGAAAGACGCCGCTCGATTACGCGGAAGGGCTGAATAACCGGGATGGGATCGAGTTGTTGAACGGGCGGCCATAGGGAGCGGAGCGCGTAAGCGCGGAGCGACGGGTCCAGGGCCGCGAGGCCCTGGCGGGATTCCAAAGGCGAGGAGCCTTGGGCGGAGTGTGAGGCGGAGCCTCGCGGTCGCCGGGCGAAGCCCCCAGCTCAAGATGCGGAACGCAGTTCCGCCGCTGAGCCCGGTCAAAGCGGAGGCCGCCAGGCCGGAGCGATGTCATCAAAGCCCGTCCCGCTTACAAAAAGAATCCACACGCCGTGTATCCCGAGGGTAACGGTCGCTCCGGCCGGGCGGCCTCCGCTCGGACCGGGCTCCGCACCGCGACGGGCGTCGCGTTTCTTGAGCTGGGCTGCGCCCGGGCGAGGACGGCGAGGTTTCACCTCACACTCCACCAAAGGGCGCTGCCCTTTGGAATCCCGGCCGACCGTCGGCTTCCGGAAACTATTTTTTGAACCTGAACTTGATCGATCCCCCCTCAACCCGACCGATGAACATAAAACCGAGCCGGGTCGCGGGTG
>JAVBUI010000224.1:0-6399 GCA_031555495.1 Victivallaceae bacterium
CCGCTCCATCGAAGGTTTCGCAAAGATCCCCACCGCCGGAACTTTTTTCACCTCCTCCGGATAGTCGCAGACATCGCTCCGTCCCACCAGAACTTCCTGCTTTCCCAGATAACAGATCAGCTCCGTCAACGCCGGTGACAGCGAGATCACTTTCGGCGGCTCCGCACCTAACGTCAACGCCATCATTCCAAATAGGATCAGTAGATTCTTTTTCATTGTTTTGCCTATGTTTCGTATTTCTTTTGGTGTATGATGCAAGCCTGCTTCACTCAATCGCGCGCGGCAATTCGCTTCGCTTTTGCCACACTTGTTTCGCTTTCGCAGAGCGGAGTCGGCTCCGCCGACGTTGGGGGGAGCGCTACGCTACGCTTGCTTGGCTTCGCTCCGGTGGAGCCGGAGCGACCAGGGGTGTTCGCCCCCTGGACGGCGACCAGCCGAACGCTGGCCGGGATTAGCGCTTCGCGCTTTTTTTTTATTTTTCTTTCTTCAATTTTTTCAGTTGGTCCCGCAGTGCGGCGGCGCGTTCGAATTCCAGCGCTTCGGCGGCTTCGTACATTTCGTGCTCGAGTTCGTCGCGGAGTTTACCCAGTTCCCCTTCGTCGAGGCCGAGGTTGTCGAAGTCGATGACGGTTCCCGCGAGGTCCGGCGGGAGCTTTTTGCCCTTCACCGCATTGCTTGCGCCGATCACTTCGTTGATGGTGGGAGCGGCGTTGCGGACGATGGTTCTGGGGGTGATGTTGTGTTCAAGGTTGTGCTGTTCCTGGCGTTCGCGGTTCGCCTGGCTGATTTCGATCAGGCGCTTCATGCTTGGCGTCACCGTGTCGCCGTAGAGGATGACGCGGCCCCCGGCGTTGCGGGCGGCGCGGCCCGCGACCTGGACCAGCGAACGCTCGGAGCGCAAAAAGCCCTCTTTGTCCGCGTCGAGGATCGCGACCAGCGAAACTTCCGGGAGGTCGATTCCTTCGCGGAGAAGGTTGATGCCGATCAGGCAGTCGAATGCGCCCTCGCGGAGCTTGGCCAGCACCCGGACGCGCTCGAGGGCGTCCATTTCCGAGTGGAGGTAGGCCGCCTTGATGCCGAGCTCGGAGAGGTAATCGGCCAACCGTTCGGCGCTTTTCTTGGTCATCGTGGTCACCAGTACCCGGCCGCCTTTTGCGGTGGCATCGCGGATTTCGGCCATCACGTCGTCGATCTGGCCTTCGAGCGGGCGCACTTCGATTTGGGGGTCCAGGAGACCGGTCGGGCGGATGATCTGGCGGACGATCCGTTTCGCCCGGGCCACTTCGTAATCGGCCGGAGTGGCGGAGACGTAGATGGTGTCGCCGCGCAGCATCTCGAACTCCTCGAAACGGAGCGGGCGGTTGTCGAGCGCCGAGGGCAACCGGAAGCCGTGCTCGATCAAAGTCGTTTTGCGGTTGCGGTCGGCCTTGTACATCGCCTGGAGCTGCGGGATCGTCACGTGCGATTCGTCGATCACGGTCAGGAAGTCGTCCGGAAAAAAGTCGAAGAGGCAATAGGGGCGGCTGCCCGGATTGCGTTCGGCGAGATACATCGAATAGTTCTCGATGCCGCTGCAGTAGCCGATTTCCTTCATCATTTCAAGGTCGTATTTGACCCTCTGGTAAAGGCGCTGGGCTTCGACGAGGCGGCCCTCGCGCTCGAATTTCGCGACCTCGATTTCCGCGTCGCGCCAGATCGCTCCGGCTGCTTTGTCGATCCGCTCCTGCGGCAGCACGAAGTGTTTGCAGGGAAAGAGCGTCACCTTGGGCGGACGCGTTTTGATCGCTCCCGAGACGGCGTGGCGGCGTTCGATCGCTTCGACTTCGTCTCCGAAGAAGGTCACGCGGATGAAGTCGTCGCGCTGGGGCTCGAAAACATCGACGGTGTCGCCCCGGACGCGGAATTCGCCTTTTTCCGGCGCGGTGTCGTTTCGCGTATACTGGATGTCGACCAGCCGCCGCAGCAATTCGTCGCGGCCCAGCGTGTCGCCCGCGGCGAGGAGCACGCACATCCCCGCGTAGTCGTCGGGCGAGCCGAGGCCGTAAATGCACGATACGCTCGCTACTACGATCACGTCGCGCCGTTCGACTAAACTTGCGGTGGCGGAGAGGCGGAGTTTCTCGATGTTTTCGTTGATCGAAGCATCTTTGGCGATGTAGGTGTCGGTCTGGGGAATGTAGGACTCGGGGAGATAATAGTCGTAATAGCTGATGAAATACTCGACTGCGTTCTCCGGGAAAAAGGCTTTGAATTCGCTGAACAGCTGGGCCGCAAGGGTTTTGTTGTGCGACAGCACCAGCACCGGGCGGTCGAGCTTGGCGATCACGTTGGCGAGAGTGAAGGTTTTGCCGGAGCCGGTGACGCCGAGGAGGATTTCCTCGCTTTCGCCGGCGGCGATGCCTTCGAGGAGGCTCGCAATCGCCTGCGGCTGGTCGCCCGCGGGCTGATAATTGGAGTGGAGACGAAAGAGCGACATGGTTAAACTTCGATTTTCATGCCGTCGAAACCGACTTCGATGCCGTGCGGCCGGTAAAAGGCTTCCAGTTCGTGATGGAGCGAATTGCCGTTGTGGCTGAAGTGATTGGCGATTATCTTCGCGCCAGGGGCGAGCGCGCCGCGCCGGGCGAGCTCGTCGCGGAAGCGGACCACGCCCTCGACCCCCATGTGGCCTGCGGCGACGTCGGCGTAGACCAGGCCCATGGTGCTGTCGAGGACGGCGCAGTCGAGTTTCTGGCCGGAAACCACGCTCCACGAAGCTTCGCCC
The DNA here is from genome assembly GCA_031555495.1 of Victivallaceae bacterium. Classification (GTDB taxonomy): domain Bacteria; phylum Verrucomicrobiota; class Lentisphaeria; order Victivallales; family Victivallaceae; genus JAVBUI01. The sequence continues at coordinate 2,765 of JAVBUI010000224.1, forward strand.
CAGAAGCCGGTGTCGTTGGCGACCAGAAGCTTGCGTCCCGCCCGGCTGAAGACGTAATTGAGCGGCTCGGGGGCCGAGGCGTGGTCGGCGGCGATGGGGAGGATGCCGAGATTGCCGCTCGCGAGGGCGACGCCGGGGATGCACTCGATGGCGTTGAAAAGGTATTGATCGGCAGAGACATCGCCATTCGGCTTGGTATTCAGTTTGGCGATCTCCCGGATATAGTCGAAAACCGGCTTGGAGCCGAGGATGTCGATGTTGCGCGTGACTTTGCTGTAATACTTGCGCCGCCAGCTCAACTCGACCGGGTTGCAGTGGTCGGAGTGTTTATGGGTAAAGCAGATGCGGTCGATTTGGGTGAGGTCGACGCCGTAAGTCATCACCTGAAAATAAGCGTCGGGCCCGAAGTCGACCAGCGTATCATGGTCGATCAGATAGGATGTCCTTTTGCGCAAGTCTTTGCCGCCGTGTTGTCTGGCGTAGGAACAGACGTCACATTCACACCACAGCGCGGGGACCGCTTCGGCGGCGCCGGAGCCGAGAATTGTCAGCATCATTTTTGGGTTTATCCTTTCAATCTGTCGAATTCGGTGTTACATTACAGTGACACACAATTTTTTTCAAACCTGAAAGTCCTTTTATGCAGAAAATCGAAGCATGGCTCGAATGCGTCCGCTGCGGCGCATCGTATGACTTGTCGGAAATCCGCTACAATTGCAGCTGCGGCGGCATCCTCGACGTCCGGCGCGACCTCGCCAAAATCGACGGCGGCGAACTCAAAGCGATCTGGGAAAAGCGCTGGGGCGCGCGCCGCGGCGTCGACCGTTCCGGGGTCTGGCGTTACCGCGAGCTGATTTTCGACCTCGCTCCGGAGCAAATCGTCACCCGGCAGGAGGGCAATACCCGGCTCTATCCGGCGGGCAAGGCGGGCGAATACGCCGGGCTGAAGAATTTTTTGCTCAAACACGAAGGTGAAAACCCGACCGGGAGCTTCAAGGACCGCGGCATGACCTGCGGCGTGACCGCCGGGAAATTTTACGGCGCGAAATTGGTCGCCTGCGCCAGCACCGGGAACACCAGCGCCTCGATGGCCTCCTACGCGGCGGTCGAGGGGATGAAGTCGGTGATTTTCATCCCGGAAGGCAAAATCGCCTACGGCAAATTGGCCCAGGCCCTCGCTTTCGGCGGCCGGACGCTGCAGATCCGCGGCAACTTCGACGATGCGATGGAGCTGGTTCAGGAGGTTTGCGGCGAGCTGGGGATTTATCTGCTCAACTCGATCAACCCCTTCCGGATCGAAGGGCAGAAGGCGATCGGCTTCGAGGTGCTCCAGCAGCTCGACTGGCAGGTTCCGGACTGGTTCGTGATCCCCGGCGGCAACCTCGGCAACAACAGCGCCCTGAGCAAGGGGCTCGAAGAGCTTTACACGCTCGGCTTGATCGATAAAATCCCGCGCATCGCGGTGATCCAGGCCGAGGGCTCCGCCCCGCTGGCGGCGATGTGGAAGAACAAAACGCCTTATCAGGCGGTCAAGGACCCCGAAACCATCGCCACCGCGATCAAAATCGGAAATCCGGTTTCGTGGGAAAAGTCGCTGCGCGGGCTCGAATGGTGCAACGGCGTGGTCGAAAGCGTGACCGAGCAGCAGATCATGGACGCCAAAGCGATGGTCGATGCCGCCGGAATCGGCGCGGAGCCCGCCTCGTGCTGTTCGGTCGCGGGCGCGAAGAAACTCGTCGAAATGGGCGTGATCGACCCCGAAGCCTCGGTGGTCGGTATCCTCACCGGCAACGTCTTGAAGGACCCCGACGCGGTGATCGGTTATCACAAGGATGAACTGCGGAGCCAGGGCATTGTGGGTACTTTCGCCAACCGCCCGACTGTGATCGACGCGACTCTCGCCGCGGTGAAAGCCGCGCTTGAACAATAAAAAATAAGGAAGAAAAAAGATGATCAAATCAATTCTGACACTGGCCGTTGTTTTCGCTGTCTCTTTCCTGGCGGGCGCGGGGGAAACCATTTTCGCCGACGGCAAACTCGACGGCAAATTGGGCAAGCTCGTCAAGCTCGAGGGGAACGAACTGGTCTGGACTTTTCAGCCCAAGCATTCGCCGTTTGTAATCCATCCGGCGGACGCCGACTTCAGCGCCTTTAATGCGATTGAAGTCACCTTTGACGCATCGGCAACCGGCAAAGGCATTATCTGTTTCGGTTCGAATCCGGCGGAAGTCAAGGAATTCTGCTATTTCTGGAGCTTCCAGAATGTCGAAAAGCCCGGTCTCCAAACCTGGACTGTCCCATTCAAAGCGTGCAAAACCAGCCGCACACCGGTCGGCTGGAACAAAATCGACTCGATCATGATCGCCTTCCACGGCTGGAACCTCGAGAACGAGCCCGGACTGGTCCTGAAAATCAAGTCGATCAAGCTGATCAAGCAGTAACGGCAATGAGCTTCTTCCAAAGCGCGGTGATCGGAGCGCGTTATTTGCACGTTCCCGTCAAAGGGGTCGGCGAAGCGGTCGAGAGCCGCTGGTTCTTCCCCTGGATGAACGGCGCGGCGGCGAAGCTCCGCTTTGTCCCGGCGACTTCGGCGGATTGCGATTTCGTCGCCGGGATCGACCTTAAGGGATATGAGGAGGAGACGCTCCGCGTCGAGAGCAGCGCGGAGCTGGTTTGCTCCTCTTTTTCATTCGCCGACGTTCCGCCTGATTTGGGGGCGAAGGACGAGCCGCTGCGCCAGAAGTTTCACTTTTCACCCGCCCGGGGCTGGCTCAACGACCCCAACGGACTCGGCTTCTTCGGCGGAGAATACCATCTCTTCTATCAATACAATCCCTTCGGCGCGGACTGGGGCAACATGCACTGGGCGCACGCGGCGAGCCGCGACCTCGTCCACTGGGAGGAGCGCGGCATTTTCCTGCGGCCCGACGCGGCGGGGGCGCCGTTTTCGGGCGGGGCGGTGATCGACGAAAAGAACGTCTCCGGGCTCGGCGAAAACGGCGTGCCGCCAATTTTGATTTTCTACACCGCCGCCGGGGATCAGGTCGAGCCGAAGCGCGCTTATATTCAGCAGTTGATTTACAGCGCCGACAATGGGCAAAGCTTCCGCCGTTATGACCAAAATCCGGTGATCGGCCCGCTCGCCGACGACGGCGAACGCGATCCTTCGATTGCGTGGGATGAGGAAAATCAAACCTGGCGGATGGGGCTCTACGGCGGCGATGCTGAACGGGAATTCCGTTTTTTCCGCTCGGAGAATCTGCTCGATTGGCGCGAAACCGGACGCTTCCGCGACGGTCTTGGGCGCGAATGCCCCGAGTTGTTCACCATTTGCGATGGGCAAGACGGCAAACCGTATTTCGTCCTCTTCACCGCCACCGGGCATTACCGGGTCGGGCGCTTTGAAAACGATGTTTTCGTTCCCGGCCCCAGGCGTCTGCTCCCGGCGCGGTTCGGGAATTTCTACGCCGCCCAGACCTTCAAAAACACCGGGGAACGGCGGATTCTCCTCGGCTGGCAGCCCTGCGAGGTGCGCGACCGGCGTTTCTCGCAGTCGATGACACTTCCGATCGATTTGGCCTTGTCTGGCGGCGAATTGCTCGCTTCTCCGGTCCCGGAGCTCGAAGCGCTTCGCG
>JAVBUI010000103.1:0-9139 GCA_031555495.1 Victivallaceae bacterium
CAAAGCGGTTACGCCACTGTTGACTTTGGGCCGCGCTTGCAAGAGGGGTTCGCTACTCAAGTAGCGTCCCCTCTCGCAAGCGCATCCCAAAGTTAACACTGGCTGTAACCAAATGCAAGATGGTAAAGGTTCTGGTCAATAGTGTCCAGTCAAGCTTGGAAAGATAGCAGGACGGAGGCGACTTGCGCCAAGCCGCCGTGCGCCGATGGCGCTGGCCGATGTGACCATCGGCCGAACCATCGGCCCGCGGCGGAACGCGCAATCGCCCCGCCGCGCTGCGGTTGTGTTCCGGCAACCCCGGATTTTCCGCCGCCGGACGGACTCGATAGTTCACTATCGTTCCGTCCGACGGCGGCAAGTCCGGGGCTGCCGGAACAGCAATCCTGCCAGCTTTCCAAGCTGGACTGGACACTATTTTTCGGCAATCGACTGTATCGCTTTTGAAAACACGCTCGCGACCGCTGGTTGGGATATCGGCTGGATTTACGACAATGTTGGGTCTGCGGCACGCCCTACTTGGCCTTTTGGCACGCGGGGCAGAAGAAGGTTGACCGTCCGCCCAGCACAATCCGCTCGATCGGGCTCCCGCATCCCGGACAGGGCTCGCCCACCCGCCCGTAAACCCCCAGCTCCCGCGCAAAATGCCCCTCGGAACCATCCGGCCTCCGGTAATCGCGAATCGAACTCCCGCCCGCCTCGATCGCTTCTCGCAACACCCCGCACACCGCCTCCGCCAGCGCGTCGCATTCCTTCCTCTTCAAACTCCCCGCCGCCCGCCTCGGATGAATGTGACTCCTGAACAACGCCTCATTGGCATAAATATTCCCCACCCCCGTCACCACAGAGTTATCCATCAAAAACAACTTCACCGGCGTCTTCCGCTCCCGCGACTTCCTGAAAAAATAAGCGCCGCCAAACCCCTCCCCCAGCGGCTCCGGCCCCAGCGCGTCCAGTTCCGGCGACGAGGCGCCAACCACCTTGATCACGCTGAACCGCCGGATACACTCAAACCGGAACACCATGCCGTCGTCAAGATGAATGAATAAATGCTCATGCTTCCGCTTCGGAATCACGGCGTTTTCGATCCGGATCACTCCGGTCATGCCGAGGTGCACCAGCAGCGTCCGGCCATCGTCGAGCCGGAGCAGCAAATAACGCCCGCGCCGGTCGACGGCAATGATGGTGCGCCCCTCGAGTCCCGCCTCCGCCAGCGGCGTCAACGGTTCGCGGAGCTTCGGCGAAAAAACCTCGAGCCGCGTGATTTTCCGCCCCGCCAGATGCGGAATCAACGCGTTGCGCACGGTTTCGACTTCTGGAAGTTCCGGCATTACAGTGAAATTCCCTTGAGCTTTTTGAACAGATTGACCGCGTAGGAATCGGTCATGCCGGCGAGGTAATCGAGCACGTAAAGCAGCCGGAGGTAAGAGCTTTCGCGCCAGGCCGGGTCGTTGACGGGCGCGTAGCGCGGCGGCAGAACCTTGATGAAACGCTTCGCGCGGTAAGAGGCTTTGCCTTCTCCGTTGAGCTCGCGCGCGACTTCGTCGACCGCCGGAACCAGCGCGTCGAGCATCCCCGAAGCCAGCTCGAATCCGGCGGCGATGACGGTCGCCACCTGAGGCGCGTTGTAAATGTCGGGAACACTCCGGTCACTGATTTTTCGCAGCACCGGAGCCGCCGGGATGGTGTCGATCAGCGGGTTCTCAAAAATACCGTCGAGGAACTCCTGCTGCCGGGCACAGAACACATCGGCCGACTGCCGCACCAGCACGCCGATCACCTGGGCGCGGAGAAATTCCACCCGCCGCGCGTCGGTGGCGAAGCGGTCGAGATAGCCCTCCACCCACTCTTCCCGGATGATGTCGAGGAACAGCGTTTTCAATTCGTCGTAATCGATCAGGCCGATGATATGCGCGTCTTCGAAGTCGACGATCCGGTAGGCGATGTCGTCGGCCGCTTCGACCAGAAACGCCAATGGGTGTCTCGCATAGCTTCCTTCGGCGATTTCAGTCATGCCGGTGCGTTCGGCGACTTCGGCAAAGAGCTCCTTTTCGGACTGAAAATAGTTGAATTTCTTGCCCGCGACGCCGGGCGGACGCTTGGCGACTTTCGACCCGCAGGGGTATTTGGCGAATGCGCCCAGACTTGCGCAAGTCAACTGCATTCCGCCGCGCTGGTCCGGCATCTGGAGCGAGGCAAGGACGCGGAAGCCGTGGGCGTTGCCTTCGTAGGAAGCGAAATCCTCCCATTCGGCTTCGGTCATTCCGGCGCGGTGCGCCTTGCCGGACTCGGAATTGACGACCCAGTGCCGGATCGCCTCTTCGCCGCCGTGGCCGAGGGGCGGGTTGCCGATGTCGTGCGCAAGCGCGGCGGCGGCGATGATCGCGCCGAAGTCGCTCGCCTGCGCCCCGGCGGTGTCGAAGTTTTCGGCGATGAACACCCCGGCGGCGGTGCCGAGCGAACGGCCGATCGACGAGGTTTCGAGACAATGAGTCAGCCGGGTGCGGACGTAATCATGCTCGGCGAGCGGAAAAACCTGCGTTTTGTCCTGCATCCGGCGAAAGGCGGACGAGAAGATGATCCGGTCGAAATCGCGCTGAAACGGCGAACGCTCCTGCGAAATCACCGCTTTGCCGTCGTCGGCCCGCCCGAGCCGGAGCGGGGAGACCAACCGTTTCCATTCCATGCTCATCGGGCAACCCCTTTCAACAGGAGGTCGAGTTCTTCGGCCGACGGTTGCGCGCCGTATTCGGAGAGTTCGAAGAGCTCGGCGTAGCGCGCGCCGCCGCTGCCGAAACGGGCCAGGAGTTCGCGCCCCTTGTCCGCCCGCTCGCGGTCGCGCGGAGCGATCCAGTTGTCGTAGATCCACTTGCGCTTTTCGGCGTCGCTCCAGGAGCTTGCGTTGAAATCGCGGACGCCTTTGATCCAAGGGAGCCATTCGAAGAACTGCGACTCGTGATGCATCAGCATCGAAATCTTCTGTTCGAGCGCGTCGTCGGTGGCGACTGCCGCATCGATCCGCGACGGGCGCGGCGTTGTAAAGTTATCGTGCGAAAGCAGAAACACCACCTGATGATCGGCGGGCGGCGTATCGGGGCAGCAGAGCGGCACGCCGATCAGGAAGGCGGCGTCCTGGACCAGCTGGGCGACCGCGCGGTGGTCGGCGTGATAATCGCAAGTCCGGTGGGTCACCACCACGTCGGGCCGGAAAGTCCGGATCAGCCGGATCAATTCCTCGCGGGCATCGAGCGTAACTTCGAGCCTGCCGTCATTGTAGCCGAGCACCCGGTATTCGAAGCCCGCTTCGGCGGCGGCGCGCTGGGTTTCGGCGTAGCGCCGGGCGGCGAGCGCGGCGGGGTTCATGGACTGATGCCCGGCGTTGCCGTTGGTGACCGAGACCAGCCGGACGAGGTGCCCCATCCGCGCCAGCCGGATGCCGGTGCCGCCGAAAATCAGATCCCCGTCGTCGGGATGCGCCGAAATAACCAGATAGCGAAACTGTTTCATATAAGGAAAGGCCTCCATCATAATTTTAAAGTTAATATAACGGCGCACCGGAAAAATAGCAAACAACAAAACTTGACAAAAGCACTTGAAAGAGGCAAAGTATAAGTATGATTTATTTTGACCACGCATCGGCGATGGAAGTACCGCCGGAACATTACAACGCGCTCCGCGACTTCGGTTCATGGGCCTTTGCCAACCAGGAGGCTGGACACGGGGCCGGGTACCGGGTTCGCCGCGCGCTCGACGAGGCGGGCGAGCGTCTGGCGATGGCGCTCGCCGGACGTCCGATGGAGGTGTTGTGGGGGGACTCGGGGAGTGCGCTGCTGTACGCGCTTTCGCTTTATTCCTGGCGCTCGGTTGCGTGTTCCGGCGTGCTCCACCCGGCCGCCGCGGCGGCGTTTGCGAAATTCAAAAATGGCGAGCCGGAGCTTCGGGTGATTGGCCATGTCCAGGGTGAGACCGGCGAACTGGCCGCGATGCCGGGGCCGGGCGCGCCGGTATTGGTCGACGCGGTCCAGAGCGCGGGCAAGCTGCCGATGCTGCCGGGCGCGGCGGGGTACCTGATTTCCGGCCATAAATTCGGAGCTCCCGGGGGGGCGGCGCTGTTGTGTGACGCCGGGCTGGCGAAGAAGCTCAAACCGCATTTCAGGCGTCTGCGTTTCGAACAATACGCGATCGGCCGTCCCGAACCGGCGCTGATGCTGACGATGACTTGCGTGCTGGAGAAAATGGTCGGGGCGATGGCGGAGAATCTGGAGCGCGTCGGGGCGGTCAGCCGTTTGTTGCGGCAGGAGTTGCCGGGGATCAGGCTCAAAAACGGCGCTTCGCCAACGTTAACGATTGAATTCGAACGCGCATCGCCGTGGATTTGCCATGCGGTGCTGCCGGGGATTGATACGGGGGTGCTGGTGCGGATGCTTTCTGAGCGCGGCGTGATGGCGGCGAGTTCGTCGGCGTGCCGGGCGGAGGGAGGGGCGCCGAGCGAAGCGCTGCAGGCGCTGGGATACCGGAAACAGGATGCGAATTCAGGGCTGCGACTGAGCTTTTCGCCGCGGAATACGGAGGAAGAGGCGAGGCGGTGCGTGGAGGTCCTGCGGAAGGTCGTCGCGGAGTATTGATACGGCGCGCCAAGGTGGGAGCGGAGCGCGTAAGCGCGGAGCGACGGGTCCAGGGCCGCGAGGCCCTGGTGCGGATTCCAAAGGGCGCACAGCCCTTTGGCGGAGTGTGAGGCGGAGCCTCGCGGTCGCCCGGGCGAAGCCCCAGCTCACGAAGAGCGACGAAGGAGCGAGCGGAGCCCGGAACAGCGAGGCCGCCAGGCCGGAGCGACGCCATCCAAGCCCGCTTTGCTTGCAAAAACAATCCACACGCTGTGTATACCGAGGGGAACGGTCGCTTTGCCTGACGGCCTCGCTCGGACCGGGCTCAGCGTCGGAACTAGCGTTCCTCTTCGTGAGCTGGGGGCTTCGCCCGGCGACCGCGAGGCTCCGCCTCACGCTCCGCCAAAGGCTCCTCGCCTTTGGAATCCCGCCAGGGCCGAGGAGCGTGAGGCCCCGTCGCTTCGCCTGACGGCTCCGCTCCTACTGCCGGCCCCTTACGGCAGCCTCAGCCTCACGGTATTCTCGACCGCAAACGCCGCCAGCAGCGCCAGCAGCGCCAGCAGCGCCAACTTCGGCGCGATTTCACGGTATTCCACGTACTTGGGATGCTCGAAGGTCGTCGTCTCCAGAGCGTTGATCTCCTTCCTCACCTCCTTCATCCCCGCCGCGTCGGCCGCATGAAAATAACGCCCGCCGGAAGCCGCCGCAATTGCCTTCAGCGAAGCTTCGTCAAAACTCCCCTCCGCCGGCAAAAACACCTTCCTGCCAAATTGCTCCGCCGGAACATACGCATTGTCACTGCCGATCCCGACCGTGTGAATCGTCACGTTCGACTCCTTGCCCAACTCCGCCGCCTGCTCCGGCGTGATCCGGTTGTCGACGTTGTTCGCCCCGTCGGTAAACAATACCACCACCCGCCTCGGCGCAGGAGAATCCTTCAGCCGGTGAATCGCCGACGCCAGCGGCGCGGCAATTCCCGTCGAGTCGCCGATAATGCCCGGCTTGAGATATGCCAACTGGGCGACGATCCAGCCATGATCCAGCGTCGGCGGCGCAATATTGTAAGCCTGCGGCGCAAAGCCGATCAGCCCGATCCGGTCGTTCGGACGGCCCGCGACGAATTTGGCGAGCTCCTCTTTGGCGACGTCCAGCCGGTTTTTGAGTTTGCCCGACGCCAGCGCCCGTTCGAGCGCCGCCGTGGTGGTGATGTCACGCGGAACGTCGATCGCCGACATCGAGCCGGAAAGGTCGAGCGCAAGAATGATATCCACCCCCTGCGAACGGATGATCACCCTTTCATCCCCGAACCGCGGCCGCGCCAGCGCCGCCACGATCAGCAGCGCTCCAAGGAAGTAAAGCCACGCCGCCGGCGGAATCCGGCGTTTCATCCCGCTTTTGAACGGATGAACCGAAGCCGCCACAATGGTCGGACGCTTGCGGAGCACCGCGCTCCAGTAGCAGAGCGGCAGCAGCGCGAGCAAAAGCGCCCACGCCCACGGATATGCGAATTCAAACATGTTTGCCGCCCTCCTCCCCGGGTTCCTTCGGCGCGGTGTGGTCGACCAGCGCTTCCGCTCCGCCGACCGCGGCGAGAAGCTGCGTTTCATCCGGTTCGAGCCGGGCGAATTTGACCTGGTCGGCGACGGTCAGGAACTCGCCGATGAACGGTCTCTCCGCCGCCGGAACCGGAGCGTCGTGCCCCCGAAGCGAATCCATGAATTCATCGGTCGTCAGCGTCGACGCCGGAATGTCGTAGCGTTCCTCAAGGTAATTGCGCACCAGGTCGGTCAGCCGGACGAATGCGCTCTCGAGACCGATCCGGCGGGAACGGACGCCGTCCTTGAGCCTGGCAAGCTCCTCTTTGGCCCGGACCCACGGCGGCGCGGCCGGAATGGCGCCCTGCAGCCGGGTCCGCCGCCGGAGGAGACAGAACGCGGTGAGGGCGGCCGCGAGCACGAGGCCCACCGCCCAGTAAATCCAGTTCGGCACGGAAGGAGGCATTTCAAGTTTGCCCGCCGGTTCCGGCAGTCCTTCGCCGCTTTTGCCGGGAAGAACGCGAAAGGCGGGGAGCATCACGGTCAGCGGTTCGGCGTTGTGGAAGGTTACGATGACCGAGCCGTTCCGGGTTTCCCCGGGCGCGAGAGCGCGGAGCCGGAACGACACGCGGTAGCGAACCTCATTCCATAAATAAACGCTGAACCTGATTTCCGGCTGTCCCGCCAGGACGGTGTTTTCCGGCGCGGCGACCTTGACCTTGTCGGGGGAAAACTGGATCGGCGAGGTCAGGATGCCGGTCGCTTCGATCGCTTCGCCAAGGCCGACTTGCGACGCGGGAAGATAGCTCATTTCCAACGCTTCGGCGGAAAGGTTTTCCTTGAGCGACGCGAGGTAACCGATTCCGGCGATCAAAAGCAGCGCAAGGAGGCACGAGGCGGCGGTGGTGATCCATTTTTTGGGTTTATTCATCCCTCACCCCCTCGCCCGGCGGCGCCGACGGTTGAAGAAATTGACCAGCGGCTTCAGCGAATCCTCCCCGCAGCGAAGGTCGATCAGGTCGACTTTTGCGCGCGAACAGAGCCGGGTGCATTCGTCAAGCTCGTTGACCGCTGCTTCGGAGAAGGCGGCCAATTCGGCGCTTGAGCCGCCGAAGGAAACGGTTTCGCCGCTTTCGGCGTCCTCGATTTCGATCCCCGCCGCGATCGGCCAGTCGAGCTCGGCCTGGTCGCGGACGCGAACTGCAATGAGGTCGTGCTTGCGGTTGACGATTTTCAGGACCGATTCGAAGTCGCCCCCCGCGATGAAGTCGCTGAGGACGAAAATCACGCTCCGCTTGGAGAGAAGATCCTTCGCTTCACGCAAGGCGAGCGCGAGATCGGTTCCCTTGCCGGTCGGCTCAAAGGCCAGCATGTCGCGAATCATCCGCAGGGTGTGCCGCCGCCCTTTGCGCGGGGGGACGTAGAGCTCGGTGCGGTCGGTGAAGAGGAGCAAGCTCACCTTGTCGCCGCTCCCGGCGGCGCTGAAGGCGAGGAGCGCCGCGAGTTCGGCGGCGGTCCGGCGCTTGCTTTTTTCGCCCGAGCCGAAGTTGCCCGAGGCGGACAAGTCGAGCATCAACAGGACATTGAGTTCGCGCTCCTCGATGTATTTCTTGACGTAGGGCGCGTTCATCCGTGCCGAAACGTTCCAGTCGATGTCGCGGACGTCGTCGTCGACGGTGTATTCGCGCACCTCTTCGAATTCGATTCCGCGTCCTTTGAAGACGCTGCGGTAAGCGCCGCCGGCGATCTCTTCGACGACGCGGCTGGTCCGGATTTCAAGCAGCCGGATCTGCTTCATCAATTCAACGGGAAGCATGGCGGTCCCTCCTTTCCGGCGGGCGCGCTATTAAGGCGTGCGGAGTTCGTCGAGGAGCATCCGGATCACCGCGTCGGTGTCGATGCTTTCGGCTTCGGCTTCGTAGGAAAGGATGATCCGGTGCCGAAGCACGTCGGGCGCGATGTCCTTGACGTCCTGCGGAACCACGTAGGCGCGGCCCGCGAGGAAAGCCGCCGCCCGTGCCGCGACCGCGAGCGCGATCGAGGCGCGCGGAGACGCGCCGAAGTCGATCAGCGAACCCGGTTCGTCGAGCCGCGACTGGGACTGGCGCTGCGAGAGTTCACCGCGATGGCCGGGGCGGGTGGCAAAGACGAGGTCGAGGATGTATTCGACGATTTTTTCATCCATGTAAATGCGGTCGACCATTTTGCGCGCCGTTTCGATGTCTGCGAGCGTGGCCACTGCGTTGGCCTGCGGCGGAGGCGCGGTGTGCCCCATCCGGCGGACGACGAGTTCTTCCTCGGCGCGTTTGGGATACTCGATCCTGAGCTTGAACATGAAGCGGTCGAGCTGGGCTTCGGGCAGCGGGTAAGTGCCTTCCTGTTCGATCGGGTTCTGGGTTGCGAGGACCAGGAACGGCGACGGGAGTTTGAAGGTTTCTCCGGCGATGGTGACTTGTTTTTCCTGCATCGACTCGAGGAGTGCGCTCTGGACTTTGGCCGGGGCGCGATTGATTTCGTCGGCGAGGACGATGTTGGCGAAGACGGGGCCGAGCTTGGTGGTGAATTCATGGGTCGCGGCGTTGTAGATCCGAGTCCCGGTGAGGTCGGCGGGGAGTAAATCCGGCGTGAATTGGAGGCGTGAAAACGAGCCATTGAGGGTTTGGGCGAGGGTTCGCACGGCCAATGTTTTGGCCAATCCCGGCACGCCTTCGAGGAGGACGTGGCCGTCGGCGATGATTGCCAAGAGCAGCCGGTCGATCAGTTTTTCCTGCCCGGCGATGATTCGGCTCATTTCGGCTTTGACCAGCGCCAGCGGCGCGTGCAGTTCGCGGACTTGACTCTGGAGTTGTTGAATATCTTTCGCTTCCATACTTTTCCCCCCGGTGAAAGTGGTTGATAAAGAGATCTGTTTATAATGTAGACGCATTTGGGGCGGATGTCAAGATGGAGGGGGGATTTTTTTAAGGCGTGCCGCAGACCCAAGTAAGGAGCGGAGCGCACCAG